>CAYOFV010000029.1:0-12973 GCA_964403565.1 uncultured Piscirickettsiaceae bacterium
AAGTAATCTTCAAATGGATTTTTAGGTCTAAAACTGCCGATAGCTATAGCAACAACCAGCAATATCAACGAGTTTAAAAATATTGGCAAAATAACAAACAAATACCCAAGTTGGTGAACAGCTTCGCCACCAATAATTGCAGTTACTGCAGTTGCTCCTCCTGGAGGGTGCATACATCTTAAAAAATGCATAGCTATAAGTGACAGAGCTATTGCTACAGATGTAGATAATATTACATCACCTATAAGGTAATAACAACTAATACCAACAATAGCTGATACTGTATGCCCGCCAATTAGATTTCTAGGTAATGATACTGGGGAATGAGGCAAGCCAAACATAAGCATTGCCGATGCTCCTGCTGAGGCAATAATTATTGGAGAAGTGGTACTTTGTAGAATAACATTGGAAAAGAAACCTGCCATAGCGACAGATATAAACGCACCAAATGCAGATATTATTAACTCCTTAGTTTTCACCACCCTCCCCCAATAGATAAAAAAATACACCTTGTATATTAAGGTGTATTTTAAAGAATAAATACTTTAAAAAAGTAGTAAAAGGTTAGCAGACTTAATTTAAACAAAAGAGGGAGTATGTGAAAGAAGTCTGCTAAATTTTTACTACTACATTTTTATTCAAGTACTTAATGCATGAGCCATAATTTTTTTAACTACAAGCTTAACACCATCTGCAATTAGTAGTGTGCCAAGCATAGTTATAGCAATCCACATTGGCTCAGTTATGTGGTTTGATTGGGCAATCATAAGGCCGAAAAACAACCATACAAACGCCCAAATAAATTTAAATATAAAGCTGTGCATATAATTTATCCAGTACTCCATCCACGAGGACGTTTCATACCAGAGGCCTTGCATGCTTGTTTAACATATCCATACGGAAACATTGAAAATAGCTTAGCTTTTGCGCCTTTTTTATCAAGACCAAAATCTGCAATCATATGCTTAGTTGTATGACGAACATCTGGCGGAACACCGTGCTCATCATAATACTCACGCATAAAATCAAACACTTTCCAATATTCATCATCCAGCTCAAGATCTTCGGTCTTTGCAAGCTCAACTGCAACATCATGATCCCAGTCTTCAGGGTGTACTAAATACCCTTCTGGATCTAATTCAATATTTTTACTATTAACTTCCATATTATTTGACTCCAATATTAAAGTTTATATGTGAGGTAATTAATCCAACCCGCACATATAAAAAAATTAACAATAATTAGCAAAGTTGGCATCTGTTCTTTCTTTGCCATCTGCATAACCAGCTTCATAAGCTTCAGTTATTCTCTGTTCCTCAATTTCTGGGTTATGAAGATAACCAGCAATCCATCCCTGGATGTAGTTATCATCAACCCCCATCTCCTCCATTTTTCTTACATTTTCGTAATACGACATCTTTGTAAACCTCTAGTTTGTCTTTATGCTTTTTCTTCTAACAATTTGATATGGACGCATCAAATATGTAAGTGGTACTGACCATACGTGCACTAGTCGTGTGAATGGGAATACCAAGAAGATTGTCATACCAAATAACATATGTAATTTATATGTATGTGATACATCAACATAACCCTGTCCACCTGCTGCAGTTAGCAGAACTGGATCAACACTTAAAGTTGCAATAGATTTAACATACTCTGTAAGTTGTAACATAGTCTGTACATCACCATTAGCAGCGTGGTGCATAGAACCAGATATAGTATTTAAACCAAGTGCTGCAGTAATTAAAATCCAAAAGATAATAAAATTATCTCTAAAACGACTCACTGCTTTTACTCTTTCATTTGATATACGACGGAAGAACAACATTCCTGCGCCAATTAGAGCCATACCACCAAACACAATACCTGCATAAATAGCAATGTACTGGTGCTGAAGATCAGTTGCAACTAATTGCCACCAGCTGTGTGGCAACAACATTCCTGCCGCATGACCAAGGAAAATTCCAATTATTCCAACATGGAATAAATTAGACGCCATTCTCATAGTTGAATTACCTAACAATTGTGACGAGTCTGCTTTCCAAGTGTATTGTTCACGATCAAAGCGAATCCAACTACCTAGAATAAACACAACACCTGCTATATATGGATAAACCCCAAATAAAAAGTTTTCTAAACTCATACCTTTCTCCTTATGCTGCTTCAGCTAGATAGCTGCGCTTTTCAACAATTTTCACCAACTTAGAATATGGGCTTTTTGCATCCTCTAAGTTATCCGCTATGATCTTAATGATTTTCTTTGCATCACCTAAAAACACTCTTGAAGACATATCATCTAAAGTTGATACATACTCTAAGATCAAAGGCAAGAAATCAGGTATTTCACCATCTCTAGCTTCTAGACCTTCGCCTTTAAAGTGCTCAGATAAATCAATCAGCGCAGGACCTCTACCCTTATCATCACCAAAAATATGATGAGTAAGGTGCAGGTCATGCTCTGGAACCATATCAAAAGTTTCAACATAAGTTTGTTGCATTCCAGTTGGAGTGTGAACTCTCATCCAAGCAATAAACTCTACAATTGTGTCTTTTTCACTTACATCAATTGACGTGGAAGCTTTTACATAATCAATCACTGCATCTAGATTTTCCATTAGTTCATTATCAGGATAATCTAGTAGTCTTGATAAAACGTTAAATACTTGCATATATCCTCCTTAACCTTTCTTTTGTTTCATCATTTCAACCGGAATTACCGCCTTCTTACGTGGCGTTGGGAATAAGCTAAAGCCTTTTCCTCCGTCTAGTCCATGTGAGCTAGTATTACCACCAGAGAAACCGTTTTGGCCTTGGAAGCCATATGGGTCTTCTAGGCGCATTTCCTCATGTGATGTAGGAATTACAAATCGATCTTCGTAATTAGCTAAACCTAAGTAGCGATACATTTCTTCTGCTTGTTCAACACTTAAACCTGCATCTGCTAATACATCTGCACCATCTGTACCTTCAACAGCTTTAAAGCGCTGATGAGCACGCATAGCCAAAAGTTTAGAGATTGATGAAACTATTGGTTTTTCATCGCCTGCAGTAAACATATTTGCTAAGTATTGAGCAGGGAAACGCACAGCATCAGCAGTTGGAATTACGCCATTCGCTGTTTCTAAGCCGCCCTTGTCAATCTGAGACTGAACTGGTGATAAAGGTGGAACATACCACATCATTGGCAGAGTTCTATACTCAGGGTGGATTGGGAATGCAATCTTCCAATCTTTAACCATCTTATATACTGGAGAATTTTGCGCTGCATCAATCCATGATTGTGGCACGCCATCTTCAAGTGCTTGAGCGATAACTGCTGGATCATTAGGATCTAGGAATGTGTCTAGATGTTCTTGATAAAGGTTTTGCTCATTAGCTGTAGCTGCTGTATCAGAAATCTTATCCGCATCATATAACATAACACCTACATAACGAATACGACCTACACAAGACTCAGCACATGCCATCGGCAAGCCTGATTCAATACGTGGGTAGCAACCAATACACTTCTCTGATTTACCTGATTCCCAGTTGTAATAAACTTTCTTATACGGGCAACCAGTTACACACATTCTCCAACCGCGACATTTGTCTTGATCAACTAGAACGATACCATCTTCTTCACGTTTGTAAATTGCACCCGATGGGCAAGAAGCTACACAAGCCGGGTTAAGACAGTGGTTACAAAGTCTAGGAAGATACATATGGAATGTATTTTCAAATTCTTTATACATCTGCTTATTAATGTTTGCAAAGTTAGTGTCCTTTGAACGCTTTTCAAACTCACCTGCTAAATCATCTTCCCAGTTAGGACCCCATTCAATCTTCTCCATGTCCTTACCAGTAATTTGTGATACTGGACGGGCAGTTGGAGTAGCTTCTGAAAGTGGTGATGATTGCAATTTATGATATTTGTAATCAAATGGTTCGTAATAATCATCAATTTCTGGCATATCTGGATTTGCAAATAAATTCATCAATTTATTTATACGGCCACCAGCATTAAGTTCTAACTTATTGTTAACAACTTTCCAGCCACCTTTCCATTTACTTTGATCTTCCCAATTTTTAGGGAAGCCAATACCAGGCTTTGATTCAACATTATTAAACCAAGCGTATTCAACACCTTTACGGTTAGTCCAAATATTTTTACAAGTTACTGAACAAGTGTGACAACCAATACACTTATCTAGATTCAGTACCATTGAAATTTGTGCTCTTATTTTCATCTTTAGTCCTCCTGTCTAGATTAGTTATTAATTCCTGGAGGGTTCTTCTGCGCCTCCCTCTCAGGTGTGAGTGGTTTCTCTAACCAGTCCACATCTTGATCTTCAATCTTATGTACGATTACATATTCATCACGGTTTGAACCTACTGTACCGTAGTAGTTAAATGCATACGAAAGTTGCGCATAACCACCAATCATATGCGTTGGTTTTGGCACTGTTCTAGTAACCGCGTTCAAGATACCGCCACGTTTACCTGTAGATGGTGATCCACATACGTTTACGTTTTTCTCTTGAGCGTGATACATAATTGCCATTCCATCTGGAACTCTTTGTGATACTACAACTCTAGCTGTAGTTGCACCATTAGCATTAACTGCTTCTACCCAATCATTATCTTCAAGACCGATTGACTTAGCATCGTCTTCAGATACCCAGAAGTATGGACCACCTCTAAACAAAGTAAGCATTCTCAAGTTATCTTGATAAGTTGAGTGAATACCCCACTTCGAGTGTGGTGTAATCCAGTTAAGTACCAAGTGCGGCTTCTTCTTCACTGCTTCTGGTACACTTTCATGCGCCTTAAGGTCAACCGCAGGCTTATAGGCACAGAAGCCTTCACCGAAGTCTAACATCCACTCATGATCTTGATAGAATTGTGCACGACCTGTAAGAGTTCTTAAAGGAATGTGCTCGTGTAAGTTGGTATAACAAGCGTTGTAACTAACCTCTTCAGATTCAATACCAGACCAAGTAGGTGCAGTAATAATCTTACGTGGTTGCGAAACAATGTCACGATAAGTAATCTTATCTTCATGACGACCTTCATATAAGTGCGAGTGATCAACACCAGTCTTCTTCGACTGTGCTGTCCATGACTTATGTGCCACCTCACCATTAGTTTCCGGTGCCATACGCATAACTGCATCACACACATGAATATCTTCTGCAAGTGATGGCATGCCTTTAGAAATACCTTCTTCTTTAATTGTGCCATTGAGTGTCTTAAGCTCATCAATCTCTTTATCAGTATTCCAGTCAACACCTTTAATAGTGTTTCCTAGTTTATTCATTAGAGGACCTAAGGCAATATACTTGTTATAGGTATTAGGATAATCTCTTTCAACTACCTTAAATAATGGTGCTGTCTTACCAGGAATCAGATCGCATTCACCCTTCTTCCAGTCTTTAACTTCACCAAGTGGTTGAGCTAAAGCCATCGGCGTGTCATGCTGCATTGGTAGAGCAACAACATCTTTTTGTGTACCAAGATGTTTTTCAGAAAGTTCTGAGAACTTCTTCGCAATAGTTTTAAAGATTTGCCAGTCAGAACGTGCTTCCCATGCTGGGTCAACCGCTTTACCAAGTGGGTGAATGAATGGGTGCATATCTGTTGTATTAATATCAGCCTTTTCATACCATGTTGCTGTAGGTAGGATAATGTCTGAATAAGCACCAGTAGAATTTAGACGGAAGTTAATATCAACCATTAAGTCTAGTTTCCCAGTTGGAGCTTTTTCATGCCATTTAATTTCTTTACAAGCCTCACCTTCAGGGCCTTCTGTAAGTACACCATTTTGTGCACCTAATAGGTGTTTCAAGAAGTATTCATGACCTTTAGATGAACAACCGATTAAGTTTGAACGCCATACAAATAAATTACGCGGATGATTTTCTTCCGCATCGATATCTTCATAAGCAAAGTTAATATCACCACTCTTAAGCTTATCTGCTAGGTAGCTTGATACTCCAGCCTCATCAGTTGCACCGTTTGCTTCAGCTTCTTTAACAATATCAAGTGGGTTTTTATCAAAGTGTGGCATTGATGGCGTCCAACCCATACGTTGCGCTGCAACGTTATAGTCAGCCAATTGATTGCCTTTATATTTACCTTTAGCGGTTGATGCTAATAAATCATCAGCTTCAACTCTTTCATATCTCCACTGATCTGTGTGGAAATACCAATAAGTTGTAGAAGCTGTGTGTCTTGGTGGACGATGCCAGTCAAGACCAAATGCAATAGGAGCCCAACCTGCTTGAGGACGAAGTTTCTCTTGTCCAACATAGTGCGCCCAACCACCGCCAGATTGACCTACACAACCACAAATATGTAGTAGGTTCATAATTCCGCGATAGTTCATGTCATTGTGATACCAGTGATTAATTGCAGCACCTAAAATCACCATTGACTTACCTTTAGTTTTTGATGCGTTATCAGCAAATTCACGGCCTGTTCTTTCTAAATCAGCAGCTGGAACACCACATACTTTTGCTGCCCATGCTGGAGTATAAGGTACAGTGTCATCATCATATGAAGTAGCAAGGTTATCACCTAAGCCACGATCAATACCATATTGTGCAATTTGTAGATCACAAACCGAAGTAACCATAACTTCTTCACCACTTGCAAGCTTAAGCTTACGCGCAGGAATCTTGCGTACTAGTGAATCGCCTTCATCAGGATTAAAGTGTGGGAAAGTAACATCTACAACAGCATCATGATTATCAATACAACTCAGTTCTTGCTCAATATCACTACCTGCTGCCTTTTCTAAAATATTCCATTTACCCTCTTCACCCCAACGGAAACCAACCGAACCGTTTGGTGCTACAAATGATTTACTTTTTGAATCATAAACAATTGTCTTCCATTCAGGATTATTATCTTCACCTAGGTTTTTATCAAAATCTGATGCACGCAGGAATCGGCCAGTAACTGTCTTACCATCATGCTCTTCTAAAATAACCTGCATTGGGAAATCAGTAAAACTACGAGCATACTCTGTAAAGTATGGATCTTGTTTATCTACATGGAACTCTTTAAGAGCAACATGCCCCATAGCCATAAACGCTGCAGCGTCTGTACCTTGTTTAACTGGCATCCATAGGTCTGCAAATTTCACATATTCTGCATAGTCAGGTGCCATTGATACTACTTTAGTACCATTGTAACGCGACTCAACTGCAAAGTGCGCATCTGGAGTACGTGTCATTGGTAGGTTTGCACCACAAACAATAATATATTTAGAGTTATACCAATCAGCTGATTCTGGCACATCTGTTTGTTCACCCCATACCTGTGGAGATGCAGGTGGTAAGTCACAATACCAGTCGTAGAACGAACCTACGCCAGCACCAATCATTGAAAGATATCTAGATCCAGCAGCATATGAAATCATACTCATTGCTGGAATTGGAGAGAAACCATAAATTCGGTCAGGTCCCCATTTTTTAATAGTGTATACATTAGCCGCAGCAGTTATTTCAACTACCTCATCCCAGCTTGATCTTACAAAACCACCAAGACCTCGAACACCTACGTATTGATCACGCTTAGATTTGTCAGCCTGAATAGCTTCCCATGCCTCAACTGGATCTTTACCGCTAGCTTTTTCAGATCTATATAAATCAAGCAAACGACCACGAATAAGTGGATATTTAATACGGTGAGGAGAATATAAATACCATGAGAACGAAGCACCACGTTGACAACCTCTTGGCTCATGATTTGGTAGGTCTTCACGAGTTCTTGGATAGTCAGTTTGTTGCATTTCATATGACACTAAGCCATTTTTTACAAAAATCTGCCATGAACAACCACCAGTACAATTCACACCATGTGTTGAACGCACTACTTTATCATGACGCCAGCGATTACGGTAGGTATCTTCCCAGGTGCGATCCTCTTCAGTAACAATACCGTGTCCTTTCGAGTAAGTTGACTTAATACGATTAAAGTATTTAAGTCTGTCTAAAAAATGACTCATATTTTTCTCCTATTTATCTCTCTTTTTAGTTTGTTAAAAAGTCCTACTAAATAAAGTTTAAGACTGATAACACATAAAAATAAATCTATGTATTTTTGATCTCTCTAACTTTATTAAAAACAACTTGTAAAAATTATTTTTAATAAAGTTGGGTGTGCATATTGCACACCCCGCTTCATCCTCCGATTAAGGGTTATGGAATTCAGCGTCCTTACGTAAGTAGAACCACCAGTTAATAACCATACAAACCGCATAAAACACAGCAAAACCGTATAAAGCGTTTTCAGGAGTTGTAGCTTTAATTTGCTCACCAAATACCTTTGGAATGATGAACGCACCATAAGCAGCAACAGCTGAAGTCCAACCTAATACTGGGCCAGCTTGCTCTTTATCAAATACTTGTGAAATTGTTCTAAATGTAGAACCATTACCAATACCAGTCATTGCAAACAACAGAACAAATAGTACTAAGAATGGGAAGAAGAACTCCTCAGGAGTTGCAGATGCATAAGCCTGCTTCATAAAGTAAGCAACACCAAGTGCAGAAGCTACCATTACTGCAGAGATGATCTGTGTCACTTTAGCACCACCCATCTTATCTGCAATTGTTCCACCAATTGGACGAATAAGCGCACCAACAAAAGCACCCATCCAAGCATATGTTAATGCTGATGGAGCATTTGGATTAACAGTTGAGTGAGTCATTACTCCATCAACCATTATGTGTTGGAAACCAAAGATAACTTTAATAGACAATGCTAGAGTTGCAGCATAACCAATGAACGATCCGAAAGTCATGGTATAGATGATTGTCATCGCCCAAGTGTGCTTGTTGTTAAAGATCTTGTATTGACGAGCAATATTGCCTTTGTACTCTTTGCCTAGAGGAAGCATTTTTAAAAGTACTACAGTAAGAGCAATAACAATTGGTAGAACAACCCACTTACTAATCATAAGCCCTGAACCGCTTGCAGCTTCTGGTAGCATTAGATATAAACCAAATGCAGCAGTTGCAAGGCCAAGTACCAACATTACGATAATCTTAACAAACGCACCCATTGTTGAACCAATGTTAGGTGAAACATGCTCTTCAACAATATTATTCATACCTAACCATGATGCAATTGATAATGGAATAAGCATAATCAACCAAATATAACCAGCATTTTGGATGTATGTCTCAGTACCTGCAGGGATCTTACCAATCAATGTTCCTGAAGCAATCTTCAGCTCCATAGCCTCACCAGTAAAACCAACAGCCATTGTCATAGCAAGAGGTATAAGAATCTGCATTGTAGTAACACCAAAGTTACCAAGTCCTGCATTCATACCTAATGAATAACCTTGAATCTTCTTCGGGAAGAAGAATGAGATATTTGACATCGAAGAGGCAAAGTTACCACCACCAAAACCAGATAATAGTGCTAAGATCTGGAAATGCCAGAATGGAGTATCAGGGCTTGACAATGCAATACCCACACCAAGTGCTGGCAGGATAAGTAACGTTGTTGTTAACCAAATGGTATTTCTACCACCTGCTAGGCGAATAAAGAAAGTTGAAGGAATTCTTAATGTTGCACCAGAAAGTCCTGCGATTGCAGCTAAGGTAAATAACTGTGATTTCTCAAAGCCACCGTAGCCAATGTTTAGCATCTGTACGGTAATAATACCCCACATTAACCATACGGCAAATCCTGATAGTAAGCTTGGGATCGAAATCCACAAGTTACGGTTAGCAATTGCCTTGCCAGTGCTTTCCCACTCGGATGGATCATCCGGATTCCAGCTTTTTATATCTTGAGCCATATTGGGCCTCCTCTTTATTAAAATTATTAATTAACTGCCTTTTGCAGCGTTTGTTTTGTACTCGTTATACTTAGCAGTAAACTCGTCTATCAAATCCATATTTTCTAGCATTGCTTGCGCTTTTAGAACCTCGTCTGGATTATCATGCGTCTTAGCGTACTCGTCTAAAGCATCTGTACGTGCCTCAGCAACATTTTTAGCTTTCTTATCAGCCGAGAAAGTAAAGTGCATCCAAATTAGTGATACTGCAGTAGCGCCATATAAAAGCATAAAGATAACTGAGTTAACACCTGTGTAGTCAATAAGTGCGCCAAACATGATTGGTAGTAAGAATCCACCCATACCACCTGCAAGGCCAACTATTCCTGAAGCTAAACCAATATTATCTGGATACTCATCTGATAAGAATTTAAATACTGAAGCCTTGCCAAAACCCCAAGCAATACCTAAAATAAATAAAAATGTGGTAAATACCCAAACATTAAGAGAAATATCAAAAGTTTGAGGACCAGTTGTTGTTTGAATAACTAAACCTGTTTGTGGGTATGACATAAAGAATAGGCATACTAATGAAATCCACATTACCCACCATGTAACCTTATACGCACCATACTTGTCTGAATACCAACCACCAAGTGCACGAATTACACCTGAAGGCAAAACAAAAATTGCTGCAAGTAGTGCTGCAGTCTGCAGTTCAAAACCATATTCATTAATATAGTACTTTGTCATCCATAGAGATAGTGCAACAAAACCACCAAACACTAATGAGTAATACTGCATATACTTCCAAAGTTTTGGATCGTTTAGTGCTTTCATCTGGTCTTTAAAAGTAACCGATGAATGAACTCTATGATCTGGATCTTCATAAGTAAACATCCAGTAAAGAATTACCACAGCAATCATTGCTACTGCATAAACCTTTGGCACTGCCTGCCATCCATACATAACAACTAATGTTGGAGCAACAAATTTAGTAAGTGCAGCACCAGCATTACCAGCACCGAAAATACCCATGGCAAAACCTTGGTGCTCTTTATCAAACCATTTAGCAGTATAAGCAATACCTACAGAGAATGATGCGCCAGCCACACCAACAAATAAACCAAGTACTAAAAACTGCCAGTATTCAGTAGCAGATCCGATAAACCACAGCGGAATAATCATTGATAGCATTAGAATAAAATAAACAATTCGTCCGCCCACCTTATCAGTAAGCATTCCAACTGGCAAACGTACAACAGAACCAGTAAGAATTGGAGTTGCTACCAATAAACCAAATTGCGTCTCACTTAATTCTAAGAGTTCCTTAATCGGAATACCGATAATTGAGAACATAACCCATACAGCAAAACATGCAGTAAAGGCTATTGTGTTAGCAGCTAGTACTGAATTAGCTTGGCCTTTTGGTGTGCTTATCATTGATAAACCCATAGCTTTCTCCTTTGGTTTTATTAAAAAAAGTTAAGTGAATTTTGCGCTTATATATAAAACAAACCTTGATCTAGGTCAATAAAATAATTTAAATTTAACTTGCGTGATATAAATCACATAAATATTTAAAAAATAATTTTATTAAGGTATTATTTAGATAATTTAAATTAATAATAATTGGTTATTAAGCTTTGAAGGAATACTTAATCCATCTATCAGATCTAATTCACTCACTTCAAGGAGAAAGAGGGTTTTCTACATTATTTATTCGTGAAAAAGACAATGGTGATGCGACTGAATTATTAAATTATTTCAATAATACTGATATATCAATCACTGAAACAAAAATCATTATTAAACAAATCAAAAGTGAAACTGAGCTTGATCCAGACCAACTTGAGCTTATTGCAAATATTGGTTTTTACCTATCAAAACTTGAAACCAAACGTCAAACAATTATTGGTAATAATATATCTACCGTAGAAATATTTGACTTTTACACATTTAGTTTAATCACTCCACTTATTCAGCTTATTACTAGCTTTGCTCTTAAGATAAAAAACTTACATCCAAATGCTGTTAGTGCTTTTTGTTTTTTCATCCAATGGAAGGAAAAAGTTGGCCTTGAACGACTTATACTATTAAGAGGTTTTATTAAACATAATTTTGATGATAAAGAATATCAAGAGCGTATTGATTTTTTATTTAATGAGCAAAACTACTATAAAAAATCTTTTTTATCATTAGCAACAATAGAACAGCAAAAAATTGTTGAATCTACTTATGATGTACCTGATTCAGAAATCCTACATAAAATTCATAAACAACTTTCTTTAAAAGATACTGATGAAATTGTAAACAAAATTGAAGTTAATGATTGGTTTGACTTAATATCAAAAAAACTCAATATTATGCATACCGTCGAATATGAGCTTATTCTTAATCTTGACAAAGAACATAATCTATTTACTAAAGAGTCAATTCAAGACCTTAATATTGAAGAGCGTTTGGTTTACAAACTACCAATCTTTGAAAATATGCCTGCATATGAAGTTAATAAAATTGTCAACAGTGGTGATATCTACCAAGTACCAAAAAATAAGCTTATAGTTGCAGAAAATAATATTGCCACACATCTACATATAATTCTAATTGGCTGGGTAAAAGTATTTAAAACCAACAAAAATAAAGAAACAATTGTACAAATGCTAAATAATAATAACAGTATTATGGAAAGTTGTATTTTTTCTAACACCTGCTTAAAAGCAAGTGCTAAAAGCATATCTGATGTTTTATTGTTTTCTATTCCTGCTGATGTAGTTAAACAACAAATAAGCAACAACTCTCAATTTGCTCTTAATATTATCAACTCTATTGCCAATAAAACTGTAGCACTAAGTCATGAAATTGAGTTAATTAAAACTCAATCTGTAGATGCTAGAATTAGTTATTATTTGCTTCAAATTGTTAATCGAAGAAAATGGGGTTCTGTAAATATAAAACTACCTTACAACAAATCTACAATTGCATCTCAATTAGGCATGAGTAGAGAGGTGTTTTCTAGAGCTCTTGGCAAATTAAATAATAAGGGTTTTGTCGTAATCAAAGACAGTGTCACCCTACCAAGCAAAACAGCGCTATGTAAATTTTGCGATTCATCTATGATTGAAAACTGTAGTAATTATGCTAATGATGACTGTATTAACAAAGATAACTATCTCAACAATAATTTAAATT
>CAYOFV010000030.1:0-3264 GCA_964403565.1 uncultured Piscirickettsiaceae bacterium
AAAAAACCCGGCAAAAGCCGGGCTTAATCTAAGCGATATTAGATTTACTTAGGAATTACGTTAGCAGCTTGTGGACCTTTAGCGCCATCTTCTAAGTCGAATTCTACTTCTTGACCTTCGTCTAGAGTTTTAAAGCCGTCACCGCCAATAGCGCGGAAGTGTACAAATACATCATCGCCACCTTCTTGCTCAATAAAACCAAAACCTTTTTTTGCGTCAAACCATTTAACGCGACCTGTTGTTGTAGACATTTTGTCTCCTATAAATTAAAAAATACCGCTAAATTTTGACCACTTTTATAACTTAGAGAGACTTGAAAAATCCAAACAACAAAATATAAATAGTAGCTGTAATTTTTACCAGCAAGGGCATTTTAACTCAGTTTTATAACAGATAAAAATTAATATTCACTTGTTTTTTGAGTGTGAAAATTTAGGCTTTCTATTTCTCCTTCTATTACTGTTGTTGTTACGTCTGTCATTTCTACCACCTCTAGAGAATTTTCCACGTCCAAAATTACGCTTACCTTTTTTTCTTGCGATAGTGGTTTTGTTGTTCTTATCTGTTAATTCTGCAATATCAAGACATTGGTTACAAACTATGGCTTTTTGTAAGGTTGAAAAAACTTCATCTGGCATTTCATCTGGCAAGTCAACAGTTGAAAAATCATCAAAAATTTGAATTGAGCCAATATATTCGCTATCCATATCTGCTTCATTAGCTATAGCTCCCAATATATTTCCAGGTCTAACTTTATTATTATGACCAACTTCAATTCTATATCTACGCATAGGTATTTGTGGGTGATCTTTTAACCCCTCAGCCTTGGTAGAAATAATTTTTTCTTCTTTTTTCCCTTGTTCACTACTACTATTTAGTTCTTTTTCAGATAGTAATAATGGCTCGCCACCTTGGGCTATAAGCGCTATTGCAGCAGATATTTTCTCACTCTTAACTTCAATATTTTCTTGTTGATATTCTTTAATAAGTTTTTCAAAAACTTCTAGATCTTGATTGTTTAGTACTTCTGTTATTTTTTGCTTAAAAGACTCGATACGTTTTTCGTTAATCATCTTTGCGGATGGCAATTCAATTGGATCTATTTTTTGTCGAGTAATGCGCTCAATAGTACTTAACATGCGTCTTTCTCTATTGGAAACAAATAAAATTGCCTCACCTTCTCTTCCTGCGCGACCAGTTCTGCCAATACGATGCACATATGACTCAGCATCTTGAGGAATATCATAATTAACCACATGGGAAATACGCTCCACATCTAGTCCACGTGCTGCAACATCAGTTGCAATTAGAATATCGATCTTGCCTTTTTTGTAATTATTGATAATGCGTTCACGTTGGTTTTGAGCAATATCACCATTAATTGCATCAGCTGAAAATCCACGTGCCGATAATTTTTCTGCTAGTTCTACAGTTAGAGTTTTAGTTCTAACAAATATAATCATTGCATCAAAAGTTGTTACTTCTAAAATTCTAGTTAGGGCGTCAAGCTTGTGTAAGCCTCCAACTAGCCAATATTTTTGTTTAATGGTGGTTGCAGTTTCGGTTTTAGATTTAATTTTGACAATTTTTGGTTGATTAAGAAATTTTTCAGCAACTTTCTTAATAACATTGGGCATAGTTGCAGAAAATAAAGCAATTTGTCTTTGCTCTGGAATACGCTCCATTACCCATTTAATATCATCAATAAAGCCCATTTTTAACATTTCATCTGCTTCATCTAATACAAATGACTTAAGCTGATCTAGCTTTAAAGTTTTGCGCTTAATGTGATCCATTACACGCCCAGGAGTTCCAACCACAACATGTACTCCACGCTTAAGTGGACGGAGTTGCACGTCATAAGACTGACCGCCATAAATTGGTAAAACATGAAAACCTTTCATGCCACGAGCATAAGTTTGTACAGCTTCTGAAACTTGGATTGCCAGTTCGCGTGTTGGTGCAAGAATTAATAATTGTGGCGCATTTATATTAATATCAATCTTATCTAGCATTGGTAGTGCAAAGGCTGCAGTTTTTCCTGTACCTGTTTGCGCCTGACCAATAATATCTTCACCATTTAGCAAATGGGTAATGCATTCACGCTGGATAGGCGAGGGGGTTTCGTAGCCTATCTGTTCAAGAACTTTTAAAATTGAATTAGAAAGGCCTAAGGCCTTAAAACCTGAATTGGTATTATTAGACATGGAGAGATAATTAGCGGGCAAAGAGCATAATTATACGCTATATTAGGGTCTAGTAATATTTTACATTTGCATTGCAATAATAAAGCTTAGTTGTGATCTTGTTGTCGAAGGAGTATAATTGCTATGCCAGTTGGAGATTATTATGAAACTTGGGATTGTTATTTATTCAAACGATGTAGAAACAGTTTTTAATGCTTTTAGAGTTGGGTCGTATTCTTTAGGTAAGGGTGATACTGTTCAAGTTTTTCTTTTGGCTAAAGGTGTGGAGAGTGAAACATTAGTTGATGATAAATTTGATGTTGCGAGTGGCATGCAAGCATTTGTTGATAATGGTGGTGAAATTCTAGCTTGTGGAACTTGTTTAAAAATCAGAAAAACTGGAGCTACTGATATTTGCCCTATGTCAACTTTAGAAGATTTATATCAGTTAATTGACAAATCGGACAAAGTATTAACTTTCTAAAACCACTTTATAGAACAACCCATAGAAGGTATTTGTTCTTTAGGGCCTTGTCCGGTTTTTGCAACTTGACTCATAGCTTCAAATAGATCACGTTTTGCATCACTTGGCGCACTTTCTTTACGTGATGCATCAAGTCTGCCACGATATTGCAACTCTAGATTAGAATTGTAACCAAAAAAATCAGGGGTGCAAACGGCGCCATAGGCTTTTGCCACTTCTTGTGTTTTGTCGATTAAGTATGGAAACGGAAATTCCAATTCGTTAGATATTTTTTGCATATTTGCAAAAGAATCTGCCTCGTATTCTTCAGGGTTGTTTGACATTATTGCAACAGCATTAACACCCATAGTATTTAATTCTTTCACATCGCGAATAATTCTATCAAGAATTGCCTTTACGTATGGACAGTGATTACAGATAAACATTATTAGCAAGCCGTTTTCGCCTTTACAACTATCAAGTGTGTGTATTTTTCCGTCTACACCTTCAAGCTTAAAATCAATTGCTGGTGTGTCAAATTCACAAATTGGTGTTTCAGTGCTAACCATGTTTTTTCTCCTTTTTCAATTTATAGAGGAAAGCCTTGCTTTCCTC
>CAYOFV010000030.1:3364-6822 GCA_964403565.1 uncultured Piscirickettsiaceae bacterium
GTGTCGGTTGCGCATACTTCTTGGTGTGGCAAAGCTTTAATCTGTAATTCAGTTGAATGTACTACTGGAAACTTAAGTGATGCGTTAATGCGCCTGAGTTGCTTACGCATCTCTCTTGCTAGGGCGCAGTTTTGAGTTTTATCCATGCGTGAGATTTTTACTTGGGTTGGATCCAGTCTTCCCCCAGCTCCCATACTGGATATTATCGGCATATCGGATTTATTACAATTATCAATTAGTATAGTTTTGCAGGCTATCGCATCAATACAGTCGGCAACAAAATCAAGTTCTTTGTCTTTAGCAATTGCTATAGCTTTGTCTTTATCAATAAATTCGTTGCGTTTAATTATTACGGTATCGAGATTTATATCATTTAATCTATTAGCAAGAACATCTACTTTTTGCATTCCCATAGTTGAGTTAAGTGCAATAATTTGGCGATTCAAATCGGTTTTTTCTACTTTATCAAAATCTACTAATGTTATTGTACCAATACCAGCCCTACATAAAGCTTCAGCACAAGCGCCACCAACACCACCCAATCCAGCTACTAATATATGTGACTCGGCTAGACGAGCTAAGCCTTGTTGACCCAATAAAATTTCAGTACGTGCGCAACTTCCAGTCATTTCTTTCTTCGTCTTTTACTTTTCTACTGTGTTAAATTTATAAAATGCTCAGTTACGCAGTTTTAACTACGCGCCTTCCTATTTTAGAAATTTGCCTTGTAGAAATAAAAAAATACTTGAAAAAGTATTGTTCATGTTTTTCCACAGTGCTATTTTAAATTAAATAAATTAATTGCATTATTATCACATTGCGACACTACAGTATCTAGTGATATTTGTTTTAAATTGGCAATTTCTTGCGCAACTAGTGTTAGATCATTTGGATTGATATGATCATCGGTTTCTATCAGTATTGATTCTAGATTAATATTTTTAACTATATTTCTAATTTTTGTAGATTTTTCATTAGTTATTTGCATGCCGAATCCTAAATAAAAACCCATTTTAATAAGTGTTTTAGCCTGTTCTAAACTTCCAGAAAACCCATGTATTTCTCCAGATGTTTTTGGATATTTGCGCAATAAAAATATTACATCTTCTGTTGCTTTTACAGAGTGAATAACAACTGGTAAGTTGTATTTATTTGCAATCTCAAGGTGTTTTACAAATAATTCCACCTGCGTGTTTTTGTCAATATCTTGGCTGTAGTCTAAACCGCATTCGCCAATTGCAACAGGATTATTGCATTTTATTAAATATTCCAAACTCTCAATATCTCTATCAGAATGAAATTCAGCAAACCATGGGTGAATTCCTAATGTAAAGTATGGATACATCTGCACATCTTGCCAATTTTGTTTGCCAATACTAGGCACAATCACCACAGCATTCTCAGCAATTGGTGATAAATTTTCAAAGTCAATATGTACGTGTGAGTTAATCATTAATTAAATAGTAATTGATTTTTGTATATTTTTAAATAAATTTAGTATTTTGTCTTTCATTTTTTGCAAAAAATGACTATAATACTTCGTTTCTTCTATCTTAAAGATAGATTCAAATTTATTATTAGAAAATATTATGAAAACATTTAGCGCTAAAGCACATGAAGTAAAAAGAGATTGGTTATTAGTTGATGCTGATGGTAAAACATTAGGTCGCTTGGCAACTGAAGTTGCGTCTCGTCTTCGTGGTAAGCATAAAGCAGAATACACTCCACACGCTGATACTGGAGACTATATCGTTATCGTTAATGCTGAAAAAGTTAAGGTAACTGGCAACAAATACAATGACAAAATGTACCACCACCACACAGGTTATGTTGGTAACTTAAAGTCAGTAGCTTTTAAAGACTTGCAGGCTAAAAAGCCAGAAGAAATTATTAATAAAGCGGTTAAAGGTATGTTGCCAAAAGGCCCTTTAGGTCGCGATATGTTTAGAAAATTAAAAGTATTTGCAGGTCCTGAGCATACGCATAATGCACAGCAACCACAAGTTTTAGATATTTAAGGTAAAAAATTATTATGGCAAAGACAGAAACTTACTACGCAACAGGCAGAAGAAAAACATCTGTAGCTCGTGTATATATGACTAAAGGCTCTGGTCAGTTCACTATCAATAGACGTCCAATGGATGAATATTTCGGTCGTGAAACTGCTAGTATGATTATCAATCAGCCATTAGACACTATTGAAATGCGCGACAAATTTGACTTTAACATTATGGTTAAAGGTGGCGGTGACACTGGTCAAGCTGGTGCGATTCGTCTAGGTGTTACTCGTGCACTTATGGCATACGATAACGAATTTAGAGGCGATCTTCGCAAGGCTGGATTTGTTACACGTGATGCACGTATTGTTGAGCGTAAGAAAGTTGGTCGTAAGAAAGCGCGTAAGAGCGAGCAGTACTCAAAGCGTTAATCCATACTTTCAAAGTATTTATCAAAAAACCCGCTTTATGCGGGTTTTTTGTTGGTTATATTCCAATGCCGTAGTTATCATATTTAGTTAGATTATTGTAGGTAATAATCTCTTTTACAGTTTCAACATATTCATAACCAATCTCAGCATATTCCGTTAAGCCCTCAGCTAGACCTAATCCAGTAATTGGTAAGTTGCTTTCTCTTTTATGTTTGCGAATGTCTCTTAGGGTTTTATATGCACTATTACGATTTATCGAACGCATGTAGTATTCTATACTTTTTTCTAAAGATGAAAATTTAGCTATTTCATGTGTGGCTTCTTTATCGCGTTTTAACGGCACAACCCCACAACCTTTTTTAAAGCACCAGAGGCCAAAAAAATTATGATAATGTTTGGCAAAACGTGATCTTCCCCAGCTTGATTCATAAGCAGCTTGAGCTAAGATCATTGAGGCGGGAATAATATCTATTGAGTTAAGCAAGTCTTCTTTATTATCCTCATGATAGTATTTAAGTAGATTATTTAGCTCTTCTTCGCTTAATCTATCGTACTTTATATCACTTCTAAGTTTAATAATTCTAGAATTTTGCTTCTTGATTTCAGGAAGTAGATATTTGAAAAAAGCCTTCTTTCTTTCCTTAACGTCTTTTATTTGAGCAAAATCTGGGGTTTTTTGCGATTCCATCCAAGCGCCAAGTGACCAGAACTCATAGGCATGAATATGAGTTGAGTAGAATATTAATAGTAAATATATTAATCTATATTTCAAAACGTTCACAAGAGGCTGATTTGACCTCTATTGTAAACATTTTTTCTATATCCAGACTGAGTAAATGCGATTTAATAACTCTTATAACTCCAGCGTGAGCAATAATTAAAATATTTTTACCTTTGTGTAAAGTTAGGATTTTTTCAAATCTAGAAATAACTCTTTTTTGAAAATTAAAAAGATTTTCAGCACTTTTAGGCTTGTTGTTTAGTGGGTCAGATTTAAATCTATCAACTGTATTTTGCCCGATTTCTTTAG
>CAYOFV010000030.1:6922-12964 GCA_964403565.1 uncultured Piscirickettsiaceae bacterium
TCTCTAGACATTAAGTGGTTTACAGCTTCTGTAGGGGTAACTTTGCCTTGAGTAACAAAATACACTTGTTCACAAATTGGCATTTCGATTAGATTTACCCCGGCAATTGATAAAATTAAATCAAGAGTGTTAAGGCCTTCTACAGTTGCCCCAACATTTTTTAGCGCATTTTCTACACTGTGATTTTTGGCCAATTCCTTGCCAAATCTTCGATTTCTAGAAAGATCATCAGAGCATGTTAGTACTAAATCTCCAAGTCCTGAAAGACCAACAAATGTAGATTTATCAGCACCAAGACTAACTCCAAGGCGAGTCATTTCAGCAAGCCCTCTTGTTATGAGTGCGGCTTGAGTGTTAATGCCGTAGCCAAGACCTGAGGCAATGCCAGCAGCAATTGCTAAAATATTTTTAACTGATCCGCCAATCTCAACTCCAATGATATCTTCGTTTGTATATGCACGTAGATAGTTTGTTTGGATTAAGTTAGCAAAATAATTCCTAGTATTTTTATCTTTTGAAGCTACAACTACAGCAGTAGGTTTGTTATCCGCAACCTCATAAGCAAAACTTGGTCCAGATATTACACAAGCAGATTTGTTCGGAAAGATTTTTTCAAAGCTTTCATGCAAGAAGCAATTAGCAGACGTATCAAAACCTTTGGTCACCCATGCTAATTTGTGTTGCTCGTTAATTAATGGCTTAATTTCATTTAAAGTTGAAGAAAATCCATAGCTAGGAACTGCAATTAAAATACTTTCAGAATCTTTAAGGTTTGATTTATCAGCTAGAATATCAATGTTGTCTGAGTATTCTGCTGGAAGAGCGTAATGCTGTGGTTTTAGATTTTCTGCTTCTTCACTAGTGTGCGCATAAAGAAAAACTTTATCAAATTTAGCACTTAGGGCTATAGCTAAAGAACTACCCCAAGCTCCTGCGCCGATGATAGCAAGGTTGTTAGCCATTTAGAACTTCGTCTAACTTGCCAGATTGATCAGCAGCAGCTAAATCATCAAAACCACCAATGTGAACATCGCCAATGAAAATTTGTGGAACAGTAGATCTTCCGGTTTTTTCCATTACCTCGTCCCAATCATTTTGGTTTTTTACATAACGTTTAGAATATGGAATTCCACGCTTTTCCAGTAATGCATAAGCCCTTTGGCAAAAAGGACATGAATCTGAGCAGTAAATTATATTTTTTTTCATAATGCCTCTCTTAGTTTTTAACAGGAAGTTTTGCACGCTTCCATGCATTTATTCCGCCCTTTAAATTGTATACTTTTTCAAAGCCATTGCGCGTTAGTAAGCCTGCAATATGCGCCGAACGTGATCCAGATCGACAATACACTAAAACATTTTTATTAGTATCTAAAGAGTCAAGTTTATCTTTAACACTTGCAAGTGGGATATGTTTATCACCTTCAATATATCCAGCTTTACGTTCTTTTTTCTCTCTAACGTCAAGAATGATCAGGTTATCCTTATCATCCATTAAATCAATTGCACCTTTGGCATCAACAATTTCGTATTTTCTGTACTTATCGGCAATTATATTGCCAATTAACAAAGCGATTAATAAAAGCAGCGTAATTGTAGTAAAAATTTGCTCATCAGCAAATAAAAAATCAATAATTTCCATTAATTTATAGTCCTTTTCCGTTTAAAAAGTTATCGAGCATTTCGTGTCCTTGCTCGGTTAGAATTGACTCAGGGTGAAATTGCACACCCTCAAGTGCAAACTCCTTGTGTCTAATACCCATAATTTCGTCAAGATTACCATTTTCATCATTTGTCCATGAAGTAATTTCAAAGCAATCTGGCAGACTTGATTGTTCGGCTACTAAAGAGTGATATCTAGTTGCATTTAGTGGGTTGTTTAGGTTGGTAAAAACACCTTTGTTTGTGTGATAAACCTTAGAAATCTTTCCATGCATAATCTCTTTAGCGCCAATAATATTGCCACCAAAGGCTTGTACCATAGATTGAAACCCTAAACATACACCAAGTATTGGAATCTTCCCAGCAAAGTGTTTAATTGCCTCAATAGAAATTCCAGCCTCATTTGGAGTACAAGGCCCTGGAGAGATAACTATAAACTCAGGATTTAGTTTCTCAATATCTTGAATACTTATTTCATCATTACGATGTGTTTCTACCTCTTGTCCTAGCTCGCCAAAATACTGCACTAAGTTATAGGTAAAAGAGTCGTAATTGTCAATCATTAGTAGCATATCGGGCTTATTTTACCGCTAAAAATGCAGCAAAGTTAAGACATTGAAAGTGACACAAACTTTGTGAAAACCCAGCTACATCAAACCTGTTAAAGTGCGTCTTTTTGTCATCAGTAATTAATACATTTTCAATTGATTGCCTTTTAGCTGCAATCTCTAATTCGCTATAGCCATTAGCACGTTTGAAATCCAAGTGTAGATTAGTGATGATTTCTTGCTTGTGCGTATCATTAAAGTGAATTTTTTCAGATATTATTAAAGCTCCGCCTTTATTAAGACCTTTGTATATCTTATTAATTAAGTCTTGACGTTTTTCAGGCTTGATAAATTGCAAAGTGAGATTTAATACAACTATTGATGCATTATTTATTTCTACATTGTTGATATCATCGCAAATAACTTCAAAATTATTAAGTTTTTTCTCAAGATTTATTCTTAATTTTTCCACCATGTTTTCAGAATTATCAATAGCAATAATAGTATTGTTTTTGCAATTATTATTAACACCTAGTGCAATTGATGTAGCACCTGTTGAAGCCCCAAGGTCGTAATAATTAGTATTATCTTGCCCATAGGTTTTAACCATAAGGCCAATCATCTCAATCATTGATTGATATCCAGGTACAGATCTTCGCACCATGTCATCGAACACATCAGCTACTTTTTTATCAAAAGTAAAATCTACTAAGTCATTGTCTTTAGAGAAAAGATTATCACGCATAAAGCTCATCTAAGAAAAATTCACTTACAAGTATGTTTGTATCGCCCAAAGTAAATATTGACCTTCTACCCCATAAGCCTGATGAGTTGGTAATTTCCAACTCTCCTCTGTTGATATTAGGATTGTTAAATAAAATTTCACCTAATGGCTTTGAGCCAATTTTAAGAATACTTTCAGTATCATTGGTTATTGGAATAACTGAGCGAGCAAAAACAACAGGTTTGCCACCACCCATAAGCTCAACCTCTCTAATTACTGAACTAGCTGATGATTTAATTATTTCAACTTCATTTGCAAATGGCTGATCTTCAGATTGATTTACTACATTAACAGCAAAATCACTAAATTTATCTTTTAGTTTTGCAGTTAGTGATTCGGTGTCAATCAGGTAGTTTTCAACAGAAGATGGAATGTTGTCACTAGCAGATATTTTGCGCCAGTTTAATTTTGCAATATCAATCATAAAGGTAATTTTACTTTATGCGTTAGCATACTTTTCCTTATCATCCGTAATCCAACGATTGATAATATCAGTTTGTGATTTTTCATCAAGTTTTAACAATGCTTCGGTATAGAAGCGCACCTGATTTAGTAAATATCCATCGCGTACAATATTAGCAATTTTCATATTAGCAATACCAGTTTGCTGCGTGCCTAGTATCTCACCCGGACCTCTTAATTCTAAATCCTTATTGGCAATTTCAAAGCCATCATTAGTTTGCCTTAAAATATCGATTCTTTCTATCGCATTACTACTTAATGGCGCTTGGTACATTAATATACAAACACTTTGATCTTTACCCCTGCCAACACGACCTCGAAGTTGATGTAATTGTGCAAGACCAAGTCTTTCAGTATTTTCAATTACCATAAGGGTTGCGTTTGGTACATTAACTCCAACCTCAATTACAGTTGTTGCAACCAATACATCAATCTCACCATTTGCAAACCTGTCCATTAATTGAGATTTTTCTTGCTTATTCATCTTGCCATGTACTAAAGACACAGTGACGTCTTGTAGATTTTCTTGCAGATAGTTATAAGTGTTTATTGCTGACTCTGCACGCATATTTTCACTTTCATCAATCAAGGTGCACACCCAATAAACTTGCGATCCATCTTTAACAACTTGATTGATTTTATTTATAACTTCATCTTTACGGTCATTAGCAAGTGCTATAGTGGTTACCGGTTTTCTACCTGGCGGTAATTCATCAATAATTGAAGTATCTAAGTCTGCATAAGCACTCATAGTAAGCGATCTTGGAATAGGGGTTGCAGTCATCACCAGTTGATGTGGAGTGTTTTTTGATTTTTCTGCGAGTGATAGTCTTTGATGTACGCCAAACTTATGTTGTTCATCAATTACAATTAAACCAAGATTGTTAAATTTAACACTTTCTTGAAATAGTGCATGTGTGCCAATCACCACTTGCGCATTGCCAGTTGTGATCTTTTCAAGTTCAGTTTGTCTTTGTTTGGTATTTTGCGATCCAGATAAAAAAGCAATTTTTACCCCTAAAGGTTGAAGATAGTTTGAAAAACCTAGTAAGTGCTGTTCGGCCAATATCTCAGTCGGAGCCATTATTGCAACTTGATAATTATTTTCTATTGCCTGCAGACAGGCAAAAACTGCAACAATAGTTTTTCCAGATCCAACATCGCCTTGAACTAGTCTGTGCATTGGGTAATTTGAAGACAAATCAGCATTTATCTCGTCGATACTTCTTTGTTGCGCACTAGTTAATTGAAACTCAAGGCTGTTTAATAACTTATTGCTAAGATTGTTTTTAATAGAAAAAATATTAGAAATTTTCTCTTTCCTAGTTTTTTTTAGTTTTAATAGGCTTAATTGTTGTGCACAAAGCTCTTCAATTACTAATCTTTGTTGTGAAATGTGCTTAAATTCGGCAATTTGGTCGATATTTTCATCAATATTGGGGTGATGTAGTGTATTTAACGCCTGTTTTATAGACGGCATAGAATTTTTTGCCAAATTTTTAAAATGATCAATAATTTCAGCTTTTTTGAATGCATCTAGTGCTAAATTAATCCATTTTTTTAATTGTGCTTGATGCACTCCAGCGGTAAGAGGGTAGACTGGAGTTAATGTCTTTTCAATTAGGCTTTTTTGATTTTGCGAAACTAATCTATATTCTGGATGATGCATTTCTAAACCGTCTCTGCCAATTTTTACTTCACCAAAACATTGAATTAGCTCACCACGTTTAAAGGCATTTTTTTGATAATGAGTAAACTGGAAAAACCTAATTAACAGACTTCTACCAAAATCATCTTCAAGGTGTAATAACAGTTGTTTATTTTTAGTTGCTAATTCTTCTATTCTATCAATTGATAGCTCAACTAAAATTTCATCACCAACTTGAGCTTGATTTAGTTGTGTAAATTTTGTTTTATTTTGGTATCTATGCGGCAAGTGGAACAATAAATGTTCCAAATTATAGATGCCAATATTATTAAGTCTTTGAGCTGTTTTTGGACCTAATCCATCTAGAGAAATAATTGGATCAGACAATCTACGCATTAATTTAGAACTTCGGCAAAGGATATTTTTTAAAAATTACTAGGCATTTTTCTATGAAAAACCGCAGTGTATGAATTTATACATGAGGATTTTGAGTGGAAAAATAACACAGTAATTTGACAAAAATAGCTTTTAGTTTAATAGGTATAGTCGCATGGCTCTATAACCATTACCCCATCCATTTCAACTTGCGCACCTTTAGGTAGTTCATTAATACCAACTGCTGCACGTGCTGGATAAGGCTCGTCAAAATATTGGGCCATTACTTCATTTACAATTGGAAAATTGTTAAGATCAGTTAAATATACATTGAGTTTTACAATATCTTGTAGTTTGCCACCGGAAGCTTTGCAAACGGCGCTAAGATTTTTAAACACTTGGTTTATCTGCTCAGTTATATCTCCACCAATCATTTCCATAGTTTCTGGGACTAATGGAATTTGTCCTGATAAATAAATTGTAGAGCCACCTGTAGTGCATAGCGCTTGAGAATATGTGCCAATTGCTTGTGGTGCTTTGTCAGTAGAAATAGTATGTTTTTGCAT
>CAYOFV010000031.1:0-12885 GCA_964403565.1 uncultured Piscirickettsiaceae bacterium
ACAGCATTAAGATAATCTGGCTGATTTGAATTATCTACCGGCTTTGATTGATACAAACTAGACAAACCAACAACCTCAATATCTTGAGTTTGATTTAGTGCGATTAGCGCATCTTTAATCTGTTGTTTCGGGTTGTTAAGATTTGACCCAAGACCTATATATGCTAACAAGTTATAAGAGTTCCTACATGCTCACCACTACCTAACCTGGCAAGTACATTATTCTGTTTGCCTGAGGCGATAACTGTGGTTGTATTGGTGTCAGATGCTTTTCTTGCAGCAAGTACTTTGGTATACATACCACCTGAGCCCAATGACCCACCTTCTCTACCAGCAACACGCTCAAGTTTTTCATCTCTAACATCAATAGTGTCAATTAATTTGGCATTAGCATTTTTTCTTGGATCGGCGTCATACACTCCACCTTGATCGGTAAGAATTACCAACCTGTCAGCATTAGTTAGATTTGCAACCATAGATGCTAAAGTATCATTATCGCCAAACTTAATTTCATCCGTTGCAACAGAATCGTTTTCATTTACGATTGGCACAACACCCATTTCAGTTAAATTATCCAAAGTTGAGGTAATGTTTTCACTTTGAATAACATTTGCCAAATTATCATGCGTAAGTAAAATTTGCGCAGTATGAATATTGTGCTTAGCAAACAAAGATTCATATGTTTGTATAAGACCCATCTGCCCAACTGCAGCAGCTGCTTGCAACTTATGAATATTATCAGGGCGAGAGCCCCATCCAAGGCGCTTTATCCCTTCAGCAATTGCACCTGAAGATACTAAAATTACATCAATATTATTATTTTTTAGAGTAACAATTTGCTCTACCCAAGAGCTTATTGCATCAACATCAAGACCCTTACCATCATTGGTTAAAAGTGCAGATCCGATTTTAATTACCCATCTTTTATTCGTCATTTTTAATATCAAATAATCCGTAAATTAATTCTTTACAACCCATACCATTAAGTGCAGAAATGTTAAACACTTTACCTTTATATTCAGTTTGCTTAATAAAATTATTAACTACTTCTTCACGTTCGTCTTCGGCTAGCAAATCCATTTTATTAATTGCAAGTATACGTGGCTTATTTGCAAGTTTTGCATCGTATTTTGCCAGTTCTTTTTCAATAGTTAAATAGTTTTTAACTGGATCTGATCCATCAGCAGGCATTATATCAACCACATGCAATAATGCTTTAGTGCGAGATAAGTGCTTTAAAAATTCAAAACCCAACCCAACGCCTTGACTTGCATCCTCAATAAGTCCTGGAATATCAGCCATAACTAAATGTTCATCATTGAGTGATACCACTCCAAGCGATGGATGCAATGTAGTAAATGGATAATCTGCTACTTTTGGTCTAGCGCTAGATATCTGGCGAATAAGACTAGACTTACCTGCATTTGGCATGCCTAAAAGACCAATATCGGCCATTATGCTCATCTCTAGGCCAATTTCTCTAGCCTCTCCTGGTGTACCTAATGTTGTTTGGCGTGGAGCTCTGTTAATACTTGATTTAAATCTCGCATTTCCAAGCCCATGAAAACCACCTTTTGCCACTAGTACTTTTTGCTCATGCTTGGTAATCTCACCAATCAACTCATCAGTTTCTAGATCAAAAATTTGCACCCCAAGTGGCATCTCTACATACAAATCATCTGCTGATTTTCCGCGCTTATCTCTGCCTTGACCAGGCTGGCCATTTTTTGCTCTAAAAAGACGATTGTAACGAAACTCACTTAAAGTGTTTAACCCTTCTTGACCAATAAAATACACACTGCCGCCATCGCCGCCATCGCCGCCGTCAGGGCCACCTTCAGCAATATATTTTTCACGTCTAAAGCTTAAACAGCCGCCACCACCTTTACCGGCTTCAACTCGTATGGATGCAGAATCAACAAATTTCATCTAAGAATAATCTATAAATAGAGATAAAATACAAACAATGCATTATACCACCGTCAAATGAATCAAGCTCTATACACCCTTATTGGATACTTGACTTTACCGCTGATGGTATTGCGCCTATTAGTTAAATCTATTAAAAATCCAGATTACTTTCAAAGAATTGGTGAAAGATTTGGATCTTTTAACAAAATACCTGTACCAATTATTTGGATTCATTGCGTATCGGTTGGTGAGTTTCGTGCATCAATTGTACTTATTGACAAACTAATTAAAACTTATCCAGATTATAGAATTTTTATATCAACCACTACTCCAACTGGCTCTCAAGCAGTTGTTAATCATTATGGCAATAAAGTATTGCATAAATACTTTCCATTTGACTTACCATTAATTGTAAGGCGATACGTTAAGCGATTAGATCCAAAAATATGCCTACTACTTGAAACTGAAATTTGGCCAAATTTAATCAAAGCATTACATAAGAAAAAAATACCAACACTGCTTATAAATGCCAGACTCTCGCAAAAATCTTTAGAAAAATATCAAAAATTTGCACCTAATCTTGCTAAACAAACTATCAACAAATTATCTTTAGTTGCGGCACAAAACAACAATTCTGCAGATAGATTTATTGCACTTGGCGCCAATGCTGATAAAGTTGAAAATCCAGGAAATATTAAATTTGAACAAAAATTTAATATTAACCAAGATACTAAAAATACATTTAACAAAATTATTAATAAACGTAAATGCGTTGTTTTTGCCTCAACTCATAATGGCGAGGAAAGGCAAATATTAGATGCTTTTTTAAAAGTTAAGGATGAAATTAATGCTCTGGTTATTATTGTTCCAAGACATATGGAACGATTTAATGAGGTGTATAAACTTATAGAAGATCGCAAATTTAAAACTATAAAAAGATCTGAAAATATTTCATCTGCAGGTGCTGAGATAATGCTTGGCGACTCCATGGGCGAGATGATGAACTATTTCGATGCTGCTGATGTAGTATTTATGGGTGGCAGTCTGGTTGATACTGGTGGACACAATATGCTTGAACCAGCAGCATTATCTAAACCAATTTTATTTGGCCCTAATGTTTTTAACTTTACTGAGATTTCTCAAGACTTATTAGCCATTTCCGCAGCTATTCAAATAAGCGATGCAGATGAATTATTTGTTGAAATTACCAAACTAATAAACAATCAAGAAATTGCACAAAATATTGGCAGCAGTGCAAAAAACTACTTTGATTCTAAACAAGGTGCGGTTGAGAAATTAGAAAAAATTATAGCTTCTTATTTGAATTAAACGAGGCCTTTGCATAAATATGGGTGATTAGCAAAATGATAGATTTTGCCGAATTGGGTATTTTATTAAAGTCAGTCCCAGCAGGGCTTCGGCAGATTTTAATAAAATACTCAAGTTGGTAGGAGATGGTGTTTTGATGATTATTAATATTTATGCAAAGGTCTCTAAACTATTTAGTATTCCAATGGCGCTGCATTTCAAAATATAAAAACGAGGCCGACCAAGTAATAAGTACAAACCCAGCTAAAGCTTCCATTCCCACTAAAAAACGTATATCGCCAAAGGGTTCAATATCTCCAAAGCCTAAAGTGGAAAAAGTGGTGAACGAGAAATACACGCTATCTATAAGTGAGCCGTCAAAATTACCGCCAAGCCTGCCCCAGCCCTCTGCATTGTGCATTAGATAATATGAATAAGCATAAATCCAGATTTCAATTATGTGTGCAACTAGTGCAATAAAAACTATTGAGACAATTCTAAATCGATGCTTAATATTTAACTTTGGCAATATATTGGTTGCTCGATATAAAAACTCATAATGCACTAAAACACTTAGCGCAACAATAGCTACATTAACCAATACTACATTGACCATATTAAAATACCACTTATAATTTGATATATATTCTACTGGAAAAATTTAGGATTTTTTAAAAATGGGCTGTTGCAACACTAAAACTGACGAAAAACTACTGTGCTATTGCTTTAATATCACTGAAAATGCCTATATAGAAGCATTAAAACAAGGAAAAGGCAGTGTTTTGAAGGATTTTGTGGTGTTTCAAACCAAAAACAACCTTTGTAATTGTGAAAATCTTAACCCTTTTAAGCAATGTTGCTTGAAGGATTTCAAAATTTTGGAAAAAATGCAAATGGGTGGCTAACTACTCTATTTAGCCTGAATAGACGGGCAGTTGACTGATCCATATGAGCAAAATACACAACAATCACCTAATTTAGGTTTGATCACCTCACCACAAGACTTACATTCATAAAAATACTGACAAGTGTCAGTAGGCATGGTCTCAATTTGTTTATAACCACACTTAGGGCAAGTAACTTCTGATTCTGTAATTATTTTAAGCACCCTCTTTCATATAAATCTCACTATCATTTTCAATAAATTCTTCAGATTTTTTCTCCATCTCAATCTTGATTGAATTTATTTTGCTCACTTGCTCATCATCCATAGTTTTGATCTCTTGAGTGATTTTCATAGAGCAAAATTTAGGCCCGCACATCGAGCAAAAATGCGAAGTTTTTGCTGCTTGTTTAGGCATAGTTTCATCATGATACTTGCGTGCTGTATCTGGATCAAGAGCTAAGTTGAACTGATCTTCCCATCTAAATTCAAAACGTGCCTTGGATAAAGCATTATCTCTAATCTGTGCTCCAGGGTGGCCTTTGGCTAGATCAGCTGCATGAGCCGCAATCTTATAAGCAATAATACCTTCTTTTACATCATCTTGATTTGGCAGACCTAAATGCTCTTTAGGGGTAACGTAACACAGCATTGCACAACCATACCAGCCAATCTGTGCTGCGCCAATTGCCGAGGTGATGTGATCATATCCTGGGGCAATGTCAGTCGTTAATGGACCTAAAGTATAAAATGGAGCTTCGCCACATTCTGATAACTGCTTGTCCATGTTTTCTTTAATCATTTGCATTGGTACATGACCTGGACCTTCAATAAAGGTTTGTACATCATGCTTCCAAGCGATTTTAGTAAGCTCACCTAAAGTTTCTAGCTCGCCAAATTGTGCCGCATCATTTGCATCAGCAATCGATCCTGGACGCAGACCATCGCCAAGTGAAAAAGTAATATCGTACTTTTTCATAATTTCGCAAATTTCTTCAAAATGAGTATAAAGAAAACTTTCTTTATGATGCGCTAAGCACCACTTAGCCATAATCGATCCACCACGAGATACAATGCCTGTTGTTCTATTAATTGTAAGTGGAACATGGTGTAGGCGCACACCTGCATGAATAGTAAAGTAGTCAACACCTTGTTCGGCCTGTTCAATTAATGTGTCTCTAAATACTTCCCAAGTTAAGTCTTCAGCAATGCCGTTAACCTTCTCTAAAGCTTGATAAATTGGTACCGTGCCAATTGGTACTGGCGAGTTGCGAATAATCCATTCGCGAGTTTCATGAATATTCTTTCCAGTTGAAAGATCCATAATTGTATCCGCACCCCAGCGAATACCCCAAAGCATCTTATCAACTTCTTCTTCGATACTTGAGCCGAGTGCTGAATTACCAATATTACCGTTAATTTTCACCATGAAATTACGTCCAATAATCATTGGCTCAGTTTCAGGATGGTTAATATTACAAGGAATTACCGCACGACCACGTGCAACTTCATCACGCACAAATTCAGGAGTGATTACATCAGGAATCGCAGCGCCAAAACTATCGCCTTTTTGCTGACCAATCTGATCTTTGTATTCTTGCCATTTGCAATTTTCACGAATAGCGATATATTCCATCTCTGGAGTAATAATGCCTTGTTTGGCATAATGCATTTGCGTTACATTTTTTCCTTCTTTAGCGCGTAGTGGCTTTTGTAGATGTTCAAAGCGTAATTCATCTAACTCTGGATTATTAAGTCTATCTTGAGAAAAATTAGAAGTATGAGTATCTAGCTTTTCAGTATCACCCCTTTCCTCAATCCAGTTTGCTCTTATATACCCTAAGCCTTTGCGCAAATTAATATTTGCTAAAGGGTCTGTATATACTCCAGATGTGTCATACACATGCACTGGGTCATTTTTTTCAGCCAACTCGCCAATGGTATCGGTAAGTTCAATTTCACGCATTGCCACCTGGATATCTGGTCTTGAACCCTCTACATAAATCTTCTTTGAATTAGGGAATGGCTTTACAAAGGCTTTATCAACATTTGATAGGTTTTTTAAGGTTTCGCTTATCTGACTCATTGTTGTATAATCTAGTACTATTAGTAAGTATATTTGTTTAGGAAAAATTTAAGATGTCAATTTTAACCCATAGACCACGTCGTATGAGAAAACACGCATATACCCGTGAATTAATGCGTGAAAACACTCTAACTACTGATGATTTAATTTTTCCAATATTTATACTTGAAGGCGAGAATCAACGTGAAAGTATCGATTCTATGCCTGATATCGAACGACTAAGTGTTGATCAATTAGTTATTGAAGCAAAAGAATTAATTGAGCTTGGTATTCGTGCTGTAGCACTATTTCCTGTTGTACCAGAAGAGAAAAAATCACTTGAAGCCGAAGAAGCATTCAACCCTGATGGTCTAGCTCAACGCGCTGTTAGAGCTTTAAAAGCAAATTGCCCAGAGATTGCAGTAATTACAGATGTAGCACTTGACCCTTTTACTACTCATGGTCAAGATGGTTTAATCGATGATAATGGTTATGTTCTTAATGATGAAACTGTTGAAGTACTAGTAAAACAAGCACTGTCTCACGCCGAAGCTGGAGCTGATATTGTAGCTCCAAGCGATATGATGGATGGTCGTATTGGTGCTATTCGTGACGCTTTAGAAGAGAATGAATTTATTTATACAAATATTCTTGCCTATTCTGCCAAATACGCCTCTTACTACTACGGACCGTTCCGTGATGCAGTAGGATCTGCTGCAAATCTTGGAGAATCTAGCAAGGAAACATATCAAATGGATCCAGCCAATACTGATGAAGCGATTCGCGAGGTTGGTATGGATATTGACGAAGGTGCTGATATGGTTATGATCAAACCAGGGTTGCCATATTTGGATATTGTATATCGCATTAAACAAACATTTGGCATGCCAACATTTGCTTATCACGTAAGTGGTGAGTATACAATGCTTAAAGCTGCTAGTCAAAATGGCTGGATTAATGAAAAACCAGTTGTACTTGAAACCCTGCTATCTTTTAAACGCGCTGGTGCTGACGGAATATTGACTTATTACGCCAAACAAGCCGCTAAGTGGTTGAAATAAGATAATTTTTCTATATTAAAATATAATAATATTCTTATATAGGTTAAAAAATAGTGTATAATATGCACCATTATATTTACCCTATATTGAGAAGTTGTTATGGAAAACAAATCACTTTTTAGCTCTATAATTTTAGCTGTTGCACTTGTTGCCACATACTTTTTTTACAATACAAAAGTAGATAATCTAAATCAAGAAATTAGTGCTATTACTAACGAATACAATGCAAAAATTTCAGCCGTAGCTCCTATTGATACAAAATCAGAAGTAAAGGAAGATTTATCTGCACTTGAAAGTCTTAATACTCAGTTAATTGATACAAGATCAAAACTTGAAAGCACACGTAAAGAACTATCATTAGCTAAAAGCAAAGCTAGTGTTTTAAGTGATGAAATTAAACAAATGTCTGATTCCAGAGACAAAGTTAAATCTCTTGCAACTTCATTACAATCAACTAAAGAAAAATTACAACTATCAAGTAATAAGGTTGAATTCTTACAGAACATTTTCAAAGAATCAAATACTGAGCAAGTTGCAAAAAATATTTCAAGAATTACTACACTTAAAGAAACTTCAACAGGTATTGCTGTAACTGGATTAATTGTTCCTGTAGTTGGGGTTGCTACACTTGTTGCTTATACAACAGATGAAATTAAGAATTATTGTGCAAATGTTAAAAACATTATGACACTTGAAGAGAAAGTATTTGGCAAAATTGTATCACTTGACGAAACTATGCAAAAAGATTACCAACAACAATGTGTAGTAAGCTTTAAAGAAAAAATCAAAAAACAGATTAAAAAACTTGAAGCTAAAAAGTAATTTAACTTACCCGATTATTAATTAAATCCTCAACAACTTCAGGCTCTGCCAAAGTTGAAGTATCACCTAAATTAGCATAATCATCTTCGGCAATCTTACGCAAAATTCTGCGCATAATTTTTCCTGATCTAGTTTTAGGCAATCCTGGAGCAAATTGAATTTTATCAATAGTAGCAATTGGGCCAATTTCAGAACGAACCAACTTAACCAAATCAGCCTTAAGTTCATCAGTTGCCTCAACTCCACTCATAATAGAAACATAGGCATAAATACCCTGTCCTTTAATTTCGTGTGGAAACCCTACTACTGCTGCTTCAGCAACATTTTCATGTAGCACAAGCGCAGATTCAATCTCTGCTGTACCTAAACGATGTCCAGAGATATTTAATACATCATCTACACGGCCAGTGATCCAATAGTAACCATCAGCATCACGTTTTACCCCATCTCCAGCAAAATATTTACCTGGGAATGTAGAAAAATACGCCTCCATAAATCTTTCATGATTGTTGTATAAAGTTCGCATTTGTCCAGGCCATGAGCGTGACATAACTAAAATACCTTCTGCTTCACCTTCAAGCACTTCGCCTTGTTCGTTTACTACTTGTGGCTCAATACCAAAAAATGGTTTAGAGGCTGAACCAGGCTTAAGCTCTGTTGCATAAGGTAGTGGAGTAATCATATGACCACCAGTCTCTGTTTGCCACCAAGTGTCAACTATTGGACACTTACCCTCTCCAACCGTATGATAGTACCACTCCCAAGCTTCTGGGTTAATTGGCTCGCCCACAGTGCCTAAAATTTTAAGACTTGATCTTGAAGTTGAATTAACAAACTCATCGCCTGCACCCATAAGTGCACGAATAGCTGTAGGAGCAGTATAAAAAGTGTTTACTTTATGCTTGTCAATTACCTGCCAAAAACGTGATGCGTCTGGATAAGTTGGAATGCCTTCAAACATAAGTGTAGTTGCACCATTTGCAAGAGGGCCATAAACAATATACGAATGCCCAGTAACCCAACCAACATCAGCTGTACACCAATAAACATCGCCTTCTTGATAGTCAAAAGTATATTTGTGCGTAATTGCTGCATATAAAAGATATCCACCCGATGTATGCAAAACACCTTTTGGTTTGCCAGTTGAACCAGAAGTATAAAGAATAAATAATGGAGTTTCAGCATCAAAAAATTCACATGGACACTCGCTTGATTGCTTTTGCGTTAACTCATGATACCAAACATCTTTAACACCCCAATTTACCTTACCACAAGTATGTTGTACAACAAGTACGTGATCAACACAGTTGCATCCACCAATAGCTTTATCAACATTGTCTTTAAGTGGAACAACCTTGCCACCACGCACACCTTGATCTGCAGTAATTACAACTTTGCATTTTGCATCAATAATTCTATCTTTAAGTGCCTCAGGAGAAAAGCCACCAAACACCACTGAATGAATCGCACCAATACGCGCACAGGCCAACATTGCATATGTAGCTTCTAAAATCATTGGCATATAAATACATACTCTGTCGCCTTTGCCAACGCCAAGATCTTTTAAACCATTGGCAAATTTTGCAACTTCATCATGTAGTTTTTGGTAGCTAATATGCTCTGACTGATTAGGATTGTCGCCTTCCCAAATGATTGCTGTTTGCTCTGCTCTTGTTGGTAGGTGTCTATCAATGCAGTTATATGCAACGTTAATTTTTCCACCTTTAAACCACTCAATCAAACCTTCGTTGTAATCCACATTACTAACCTCATCCCACTGCTTATCCCAATCAAGAAACTCATTAGCCTGCTCGGCCCAAAATTCATCTGCATTATCAATAGATTTGGCATACATTTTTTCGTATGTATTAGCATCACATAGTGGCTTTCTTGTGGATTTAGCAATTGGATATATATTCATAATTTGAACGTGAGTTTAAATAAAAAAAGTAAGTTTTAAATAATACCTATATATATTTTATTCAGGCGAAAAAAATGACGCATAAGCGTCATTTTTAAATTTATTTATAAGTGGTAAAAACTATTCTTCTTCTACCTCAGATAATTCTTCAGAAGATTCTTCATAAGTTACATCTGATAGTTCGGACTCAACTTCATCCATCTTCGCTGCATCTTGAGCTTTCTGTTGAGCTGATAATTCTTCTTCCATCGCATACTCTTCAGAAAGAATTGATGAATCAACAAGACCTGCTTCAATTTCTCTAAGTGCAAGTACAGTTGGCTTATCTTTGCCATCATCAAGAGTTGACTTATAACCACCAGAACTTAACTGGTGCGCTCTCTTTGCTGCAACTAATACTAATTCAAAACGATTTTCTACAAAATCTAAACACTCTTCAACTGTTACTCTTGCCATCTTATTTTGCTTTGTCAATATGATAAAATCAAATAATTTTACCCGAAACTACCATCTTATGGAAAGACTAATTGTTCTAGATACGGAGACTACAGGTATTGAACCATCTGAGGGTCATAGAATTATTGAAATTGGCTGCTGTGAAGTTCTAGATAGAGAGATAACCAACTCTGAATTTCATGAGTATGTACAACCTAACCGCACAGTTGGTGATTCGGTTCGAGTTCATGGTATTACTGATAAATTTCTAAACGGCAAGCCAAAATTTGAAGAAGTGGCTGAAGAGTTTTTAGAATATATTGACGGCTCAACTTTGGTTATTCACAACGCTCCGTTCGATTTGGGCTTTTTAAATCATGAACTAAAACTTATGGGTTTGGAAGAGACTATTGAAGACAGGTGTAGTATTATCGACTCATTAGAGCTATCTAAAGAACAACGCCCTGGAACAATGCATAATCTTGATGCACTATGCAGAAGATTTGAAATTGACGCAAGTGCCAGAACAGTGCATGGAGCACTTCTAGATGCGCAAATCCTTGCGCAAGTTTATCTTGCTATGACAGGTGGTCAGTCTACTTTATTTACAGAATCTGCTGCAACCGCAGATAGCAACAATAACAACGCCTCAATAACTAGAGTTGATAGTAATCGTGAAAAAATCAAAATTATCTACGCAAATGATGAAGAACTTGAAGCTCATAACAACTATTTCTCCCAGGTATAGATATGCAATACCAAGATCTTAGAGAATTTATCTCAGCATTAGAACAACAAGGCGAATTAAAGCGCGTTACTCAAGAAGTTGATGCTAATTTAGAAATTACTGAAATTTGTCGCCGCACATTAGACAAAGAAGGTCCGGCTCTGCTATTTGAAAATGTAAAAGGCTCAAACATTCCAGTATTGGCCAACCTCTTTGGCACAACTTCTCGTGTTGCATCAGCTATGGGTCAAAAGGATTTGGTAGCACTGCGCGAGTTAGGCAAACTACTTGCAGAACTTAAACAACCAGAGCCACCTAAAGGTGTTAAAGATGCTATTGAAAAATTACCAGTTTTAAAGAAAGTACTTAACATGCCGGTTAAATCGGTTAAAAAAGGTCAATGCCAAGAAGTTGTTATTGAGGGTGATGATGTTGATTTGTCCACTCTGCCAATTCAAACGTGCTGGCCAAAAGATGCAGCACCACTATTAACTTGGGGTTTAGTTATTACTAAAGGCCCAAATAAAGAAAGGCAAAACCTTGGAATTTATCGCCAACAAGTAATTGGTAAAAATAAACTAATTATGCGCTGGCTTTCTCATCGCGGTGGCGCGCTTGATTACAAAGAATGGTGCGATGAAAATCCAGGTAAAGATTTTCCTATTACTGTAGCAATCGGAGCTGACCCTGCAACTACCTTAGCAGCAGTAACCCCTATTCCAGATACTCTTAGTGAATATGCTTTTGCAGGTCTATTACGTGGCAAAAAAACCAAAGTATGTTCTTGTATTGGTAACGACCTACAAGTGCCAGAAAATGCTGAAATTATTCTTGAAGGTGTAATCAAACCTGGAGAGATTGTAGACGAAGGTCCATTTGGTGATCACACTGGATATTACAACGAAATTGAACAATTTCCGGTTTTTACAGTTGAAAGAATTACCCACAGAAAAGATCCAATTTATCACTCAACATATACTGGCAAACCAATTGACGAGCCTGCCGTACTAGGTGTTGCTTTAAATGAAGTATTTGTTCCTCTTCTACAGCAACAATTCCCAGAAATTACTGATTTTTATTTGCCACCTGAGGCCTGCTCATATCGTATGGCTGTCGTTAGTATGAAAAAACAATATCCTGGTCATGCTAAACGAGTAATGATGGGGGTTTGGTCTTTCTTACGCCAGTTTATGTATACTAAATTTGTAATAATTGTGGATGATGATATTGATGTTAAGGATTGGAAAGAAGTAATTTGGGCAATGACAACTCGCGTTGATCCAACTCGTGACACTACAATGATTGACAACACCCCAATTGACTATTTAGATTTCGCCTCACCAGTATCAGGGCTTGGCTCAAAAATGGGGATAGATGCTACAAACAAACTCCCGGGAGAGACTGATCGTGAATGGGGCGATCCAATAGTCATGGATCAAAATATAATTGACAAAATTGACAATATTTGGGGCGAATTAGGCATTGACTAGGTTCATTATCAAAGTATAATGTATCGTTTTTCGGAGTGTAGCGCAGTTTGGTAGCGTATCTGGTTTGGGACCAGGTGGTCGGGGGTTCAAATCCCTCCACTCCGACCAAAAATTTAAAATTGGTAGCCCCAAAAGAATAAGTTTTTTGCGCCCTTAGCTCAGCTGGATAGAGCAACGGCCTTCTAAGCCGTAGGTCAAACGTTCGAATCGTTTAGGGCGTGCCATTTTATAAAAGTCTATGGCGAGAATAGCTCAGCTGGTAG
>CAYOFV010000032.1:0-12843 GCA_964403565.1 uncultured Piscirickettsiaceae bacterium
ATAATCGCAATAAGTAGCAGTACCGCAGCTAATTCAAATGGGTATACATAAACAGTGTAAAGCTGTAGGGCTAACTCGGTAATATTCGAGTAATCAGCACCATGGCGCTCAGGAGCGGCAAGAATATCTAAACCAAATTGAGCATCTCCCAACACTAGAATCATCTCAGCAATAACCACTAACGCAACTAAAAGTCCAAGTGGTAAATATCCGGCAAACTTAGCTCTGAGGGTAGATTTGTCAATATTAAGCATTTTAATAACAAATAAAAACAGTACCATTACAGCACCAACATAGACAAGGATAAGCGTTACTGCTAAGAATTCTGCCTCTAATAAAATCCAAATACTTGCTGCAGAAAAGAATGCTAATACTAAGAAAAGTACTGCTTTTGCAGCATTACGTGAGAAGATCATAGCTAATGAACTAGCTATAAACCAGAATGATAAGATATAAAAAATTATTCTTTCAAAATCCATAAATACCCTTACCTATACTTTGCGTCCTCAAGCTTGATTTGATTGATAGTTTTTTCATTTTTCTCACCAACCTCAAGCAACTTATCTTTAGTAATTACACTTCCAGCTCTTGATTCAAACGCATAATCAAATATTTGTGTTTCCACAATAGCGTCAACTGGGCAGGCCTCCTCACAAAAGCCACAAAAAATACATTTAAATAAATCAATATCGTATCTAGTTGTGCGGCGAGTACCATCATCACGCATTTCTGATTCAATGGTAATTGCATTTGCAGGGCAAGTCGCTTCACACAACTTGCACGCAATGCAACGCTCTTCACCATTTGGATACCTGCGCAAAGCATGTAAACCTCTAAATCTTGGTGAAATTGGCGTCCTCTCCTCAGGATATTGAACAGTAATTTTTTTATTAACAAATTCAGTTGCGGTTATTTTCATACCACCACGTAATTCGCCTAGGGTGAAGTCTTTAACTAATTTTTTTAAATTATCTATCATAATACTTCTACCTTAAAACCATGGTCCTAACTGCAATTGGGTCATTAAACCAACTACAAAAATCCAAACTATTGTCATTGGCAAAAATACTTTCCATGAAAGACGCATAATTTGGTCGTACCTAAATCTTGGGAATGTTGCACGCACCCATAAATACAAAAACATAAAGAATACTGACTTGGCTAGTAGCCAAAATAAACCTGGAACCCAAGAGAAAAATCCTTCTAAAAATGTAGCTTCAAATGGAGAGTACCACCCTCCAAAAAACATCAATACTGCAAGAACAGCCATTAAAATCATATTGGCATATTCTGCTAAAAAGAATACTGCAAAAGTCATGCCTGAATACTCAACATGCGTACCACCAACAATTTCAGATTCACCTTCTACAACGTCAAATGGTGCACGATTAGTTTCAACCAATGCTGAGATAAAAAATACAACCATCATTGGAAACAAAGGAATCCAATACCAATTAACTATTCCACCTTTTTGCGCTTCAACAATAGTGTTTAAATTTACACTTCCGGCAATCATAACTACAGTAACTACTGCAAAACCAATAACAATTTCATAAGACACAAGAAGTGATGCACTTCTAAGTGCGCCTAACAATGGATATTTTGAGTTTGATGCCCAGCCAGCAAGAATAATGCCATAAACACCAATTGATCCGATAGCTAGTACATACAAAAGACTAACATCCAAGCTGGTAATATAAATACCCTCTGCAAGAGGTACTACCGCCCATACTGCAATAGCTGGAGCAATCGCTAGAACTGGAGCCAACAAGTAAAGATAAAGGTTTGCCTTTGTTGGGAAAATAATTTCCTTAAACATTAATTTAACTGCATCTGCAATTGGTTGTAACCAACCTTTTGGACCAACTCTATTTGGACCAATTCTAAGTTGCATATAACCAATTATCTTACGCTCAGCATAAGTAAAGTATGCAACCATAAGCATTAGCGGCATAATTAGAGCTATTGCTTTTATAAGAATAATAAGTATTGCAGCAATAGAGCCGTCAAACCACGGAATAAGACTATGAATTCCACTCGTAAAAGCCTGCCATAGTTCCATCATGACTTACCTCCATCTGTTGAATGGTTGGCATTTACAAATACACATTTATCTGCAACATTATCAATTAATACCGGAACGCCTAAATACGTATCTTTAACCTTTAATTCTTTAGCAGTACCTGCATTCATATGTGCAAAGTTTAATTTACCTAAAGCAGTATTTTGTAATGAAGATGAATGTCTTAATAATGCATCAATACTATACGGAGATTGTTGCCAAATAACTTCTATATTATTACTATTATTTTCTAAATTAATAGAATGATCGTACTCATGATCCTTATGCGCTTGGTGAGAAACCTCACTTAATACCTGGGTTGAATCACTATAGTGGAAGCCTGGCAGTTCAAGTAAATCAGCCATAACTTTTAACACCTTCCAAGCTGGCTTTGCATCTACTGGAGCTTTAACACTTGCGCAGAATGATTGAATATCATTATTAATATTCATATGTGAGCCTGATGTTTCATAATAGCTAGCAATTGGTAGCATTACATCTGCAAATTCTTTAACAGTTTCATCGCTAAAGCTATTAAGAGCAATAACAAAAGTATCTTTAGAATTTAGGGCTTTTATTGCCACGTCTTTATGATGGAAATCATACTCTGGATAAATATCTAATAACATGTATGCTCTCATATCATTATCAAGCATAGCATTTGCATTTAAACCGTCACTACCTGGAACAAACCCTGTAATCTGTGCACCAAGTGAGTTTGCACTCTGAGTAATATTAAGTGTAGTCGAATTAGTATTTTTGGCAATATTTGCAATTAGATTAGCAATATCTGCTGCATCAGAATTATTAACAACATGTTCGCCTAAAATAATTACAGAATTATCTGTCTGATTAAGATTATTAGCAATATCTTTAGCAACATCACTCGGACTAATATTTGCTAAATATTCAGGAATTTCGCTAACATTTGCCTCAAGTGTAGCTTTTAATACCCCAGCAAGAGTCTGTTTTATCTCAGTTGGAGCTACTATATTTTCTGAATTCAGCTTGTAATTAAAATCAAACGACTTAACATTTATTGTATCAATTGATGCGCCGCTCATTTGCGCCTTACGTAGTCGATGATTAATCATAGGTTGCTCAATTCTTGGATTAGACCCAATAACTAAAGCATGATCAACACCTTCAAGACCTGCAAGTTTTATATTTGATTCTAAGTGAACTACCTTGTCTAAGTTCTTAATATTAGTACGGTAGTCAATATTTTCAGAACCTAGCTCTCTAGCTAATTTTTGCAATAAATGATACTCTTCAATAGTAGCTGTATTTGAAGCCAAAACTCCAAGTTTATCACCCTGTCTATTGTTAACAATATTGTTGTTTAACCCTTTAACAGCATAATCAAGAGCAACACTCCACTCAACCTCTTTCCATTGTCCCTCAACCTTAATCATAGGTTCAAGTAGTCTGTTATCGTGCGTTAGACCTTCGTATGAGAATCTATCTCTATCAGAGATCCAAGTTTCATTAACCAAATCATTATCGCCTGCAACGACACGTTTTACTTTGCCGCCAAAAGTTTGTGTAGTTAAGTTTGACCCAACTAAATCATGCCTTGCAATGCTTGGATTACCGTACATTTGCCATGAGCGCAGCTCATATCTAAACGGTTTAGATGTAAGTGCTCCAACCGGACAAACATCAATCATATTGCCTGAAAGCTCTGAAGTAATACCCTCTGATAAGAATGGTTCGATTTTTAAATGATCGCCTCTTCCGGTGCCACCCATTTCCATAATACCGCCAATTTCAGCGCCAAACCTTACACAACGCGTACAATGAATACAGCGTGTCATATCAGTTTGAATTAATGGAGATATGTCTTTATCAGCAACAATTCTTTTACCTTCACAGAAGCTTGATACATCTGATCCATATTCAACAGCAACATCTTGGAGTTCACACTCGCCACCTTGATCACAAATTGGACAATCTAGCGGGTGATTAATTAATAAAAACTCCATTACTGCTTTTTGTGAATTTTTAGCCCTTTCATTAGCAGTATGGATTTTCATACCTTCTGCAACAGGTGTAGAGCATGCTGGTTGTGGCTTAGGAGCACCCTCTACATCAACCAAACACATGCGACATGAAGCAGAAACCGATAATTTTTTATGGTAACAAAATCTTGGAATGCTAATACCTTCTCTGTCGGTAACAGAGATAAGCATCTCACCTGGCTCGGCGCTAATTACTCTACCGTCAATTTCAATTTCAATTTCAGCCATTTACTCTACCTATTACCCTTTCACCATACTTTTACCGTGTTCAATGTAGTATTCAAACTCTTCACGGAAAACTCGAAGAAAACTCTCAACAGGCATTGCTGCAGCATCGCCTAATGCGCAGATAGTATTGCCCATAATCTTATCTTGTACACTCATTAGCATATCAATATCGCCAGATTTGCCATTGCCATCAGTAATACGTTTTAATGTTCTATACAACCAGCCAGTACCCTCTCTACAAGGAGTACATTGACCACATGATTCATCATAATAAAAATGCGCTAAACGCGTGAGAGTTTCTACCATGCATGTAGAATCGTCCATCACAATTACAGATCCAGCTCCAAGCATTGAGCCAGCTTTTTCAATGCCATCATAGTCCATGGTCATACCCATAGCAACATCCGCAGTAAGTACAGGAGTTGAAGATCCGCCAGGAATAACAGCCTTTAGCTTTCTTCCTTCTCGCATACCGCCAGCCATTTCTAATAAATCCTTAAATGGTGTACCCATTGGCACCTCAAAGTTAGCAGGATTTTTTACATGTCCAGATACAGAAAATAATTTACAACCACCAGAATTTTCCACACCAATATCAGCAAACCACTTGCCGCCATTTGCAATGATTGATGGAACCGATGCAAAGCTCTCAGTATTGTTGATAGTTGTAGGTTTGCCAAACAAACCAACGTTAGCTGGAAATGGCGGTTTAAATCTTGGCTGACCTTTTTTACCTTCTATAGACTCTAGAAGAGCAGTTTCTTCACCGCAAACATATGCTCCAGCACCTAAATGCGCATAAAGATTAAAGTCAATACCGCTATCTTGAATATTTTCACCAAGAAGACCCGCGTCATAAGCTTCTTTTAAAGCGCCTTCAAACTGATTAAATGGCTCAATAAACTCTCCACGAATATAGTTATAACCAGCAGTAGCATTCATAACAAAACCACCAATCGCCATGCCTTCAATTACAGCATGTGGGTTGTAACGCAAAATATCTCTATCTTTGCAAGTTCCAGGTTCACCTTCATCTGAATTACAAACTACGTACTTTTGGCCTTGTGCATTACGTGGCATAAAGCTCCATTTAAGGCCAGTAGGAAATCCAGCACCGCCACGACCACGCAGGCCAGATGCTTTTAATTCGTCAATTATTTGCTCAGGCGTATATTCTCCTTTAAGGATTTTTTTCCATACAGAATAACCGCCACTAGCCTCATAGGTTTTTAACGTATGTGGATCTTTTTTATCTAAATTTCTAAAACAAACTTCATTCATTTTAGACCATCCACAATTTCATCAATTTTTTCGCGAGTTAAGTGTTCATAATATGTATCACCTATTTGAAACATTGGGGCTCCAACACATGCACCCAAACACTCTACCTTCTTAACACTAATTAAACCATCGGCTGTAACTTCTCCAGTTTTTACGCCAAGTTTTTCCTCTAGATAAGCAACCAAGTCATCAGATCCATTTAACATACAAGAAATATTGTGACAAAAACGAATCACATGTTTCCCCATAGGTTGATGGTTGTAATTTTCATAAAATGTAGCCACTTCAGCAGCTGCAATTGCTGGCATATCTAAATAGTCAGCAACTTCTTGAATAGCTTCTGCAGACAATTGATTATTATTTTCTGCTTGTACAATTTTTAACGCCTCCATAACCGCAGAACTTTTGCGATCTTGTGGATATTTTTCTATCCAAGCGTCAATTTGTTGTTTTGCCTTATCTGAAATCATAATTATCTATCAATCTCACCAAACACAATATCTTGTGTTCCAATTATTGTTACCACGTCTGAAAGCATATGACCCTTTGCCATCTCATCCATTGAAGCAAGATGAGCAAATCCTGGTGCACGCATCTTAATTCTGTATGGCTTATTAGCACCATCAGATACTAAATAAACACCAAATTCACCTTTTGGATGCTCAACTGCTTGGTAAACCTCGCCTTCCGGCAATGAATAACCTTCGGTAAATAGTTTAAAGTGATGAATAAGAGATTCCATATCATCTTTCATATCACTACGCTTAGGTGGAGCTACTTTATGATCATCGCTCATTACTGGCCCAGGATTATCACGCAACCAACGTACACACTGCTCAATAATACGATTTGATTGACGCAACTCTTCCATGCGCACTAAATATCTATCATAACTATCGCCTGTCACTCCAACAGGGATGTCAAAATCCAATTGATCATATACCGCATAAGGCTGATTCTTTCTTAAATCCCATGCAATACCAGAGCCTCTAAGCATTGGACCGGTAAAGCCCATTTGTTTTGCACGATCTTTAGATACTATGCCAATATTAACCAGTCTTTGTTTCCAAATACGGTTATCAGTCAATAAATCGTCATATTGTTTAATACTTTCAGGAAAGTGTTTTGCAAAATCAGCAATAAAATCAAGCAAAGATCCCTGACGATTTTCATTCATCGCTTCAAGCTCTTCAGCAGAGCGAAAATCATTTTCTAAATATTGTGGCATCTTTTCTGGCAAATCACGATAAACTCCGCCAGGACGGTAATAAGTTGCATGCATACGTGAACCAGATACCGCTTCATAACAATCAATTAACTTTTCACGCTCACGAAAAGCATATAAAAAGATACTCATAGCGCCAACATCAAGTGCGTGTGTGCCTAACCACATTAAGTGGTTAAGAATACGTGTAATCTCATCAAACATTACACGAATGTATTTAGCGCGCTCAGGAACTTCAAGATCCAACATTCTTTCAATTGACATTACATATGCGTGCTCATTACACATCATTGATACGTAATCCAAACGATCCATATAGCCAATTGATTGATTATACGGCTTAGATTCTGCTAGTTTTTCTGTGCCACGATGTAGGAGTCCAATATGCGGATCAGAGCGCTCAATAACCTCACCATTAATTTCTAAAATAAGACGCAATACGCCATGCGCTGCAGGGTGCTGTGGTCCAAAGTTTAAAGTGTAATTACGAATTTCAGCCATACTATTTTCTAATCACCTTTGGAACATTAACTACAGGCTCAATTGATACACTTTCATATACAACTCTACCCAAATCTTCGTCATAACGCATTTCAACTTCGCCTTCAAGTGGGAAATCTTTTCTAAGTGGATGACCAACAAATCCATAGTCAGTAAGAATTCTGCGTAAATCTTCATGGCCTTCAAATAAAATACCAAACAAATCAAAAGTTTCACGCTCATACCAATCAGCTGAGGACCAAACCTTGGTAACTGATTTAATAATTGGTGTATCTTCGTTAACGTATGACTTAACCCTAATACGTTGATTGTTAGCAACAGAAAGCAGGTGATAAACAACAGCAAAACGCTCTGGATGTTTATTGCTAGCACTATCTTGTGTTGCTCTAGCTCTAGAAAATCCAGAAGATGATGCATCAGCATTCCAATCAGATTGTCCGTAGGTTAGATAATCCACTCCACTTAAATCTATAAGGGTATCAAAACCAAAAGCATCTCTTAGTTTTAAACAAGTTTTAATAATTTGACCGCGATCTACTACGAGATTAAGCTCACCAAAAGATTCAACAATAGCACCTTCGCCAAATTCTTCTTCTAACTGTTCGATTAACTCTTCCATTATGTTCTCGCAATAGTATTAGTGCGGCGAATCTTGTCTTGCAGTTGCATAATTCCATACAAAAGCGCTTCTGCCGTTGGAGGGCAGCCTGGGACATAAACATCTACTGGAACAATTCGATCGCAGCCACGAACAACAGCATATGAATAGTGATAATAACCGCCACCGTTTGCACAAGAGCCCATAGAGATAACCCATCTAGGCTCAGGCATTTGATCGTAAACTTTTCTAAGAGCTGGAGCCATTTTATTAGTAAGTGTACCAGCAACAATCATAAGATCTGATTGGCGCGGAGTAGGTCTGAAAACAATGCCAAAACGATCTAAATCATAACGTGAAGATCCCGCTTCCATCATTTCAACAGCGCAGCAAGCAAGGCCGAATGTCATTGGCCATAATGATCCAGTACGAGCCCAATTGATAACACTATCAAGTGAAGTGGTTACAAAGCCTTCTTTCATTAAGCCTTCAATTGCCACAAATTACTCCCACTCTAGGGCGCCATTCTTCCATTCGAAGATAAAGCCAACCACTAGTAAAAACAAAAAAATACTAATACCTATAAAACCAAACCATCCAAGCTGAGATTGAACTACAGCCCAAGGAAATACAAATGCTACTTCCAGGTCAAATAGAATAAAAAGAATTGCAACTAAGTAATAACGTACATTGAAATACATACGCGAGTCGTCAAATGCAGGGAATCCACATTCAAACTGAGAATTTTTTTCTTCGTCAGGTTTACTAGGACCTAATAAATAACCAATTAACATTGGCCCTATACCAAAACCTATGCCTAAAAATATAAATACGACTATAGGTAAATAGTTCTCTAACAACTAATACTCCCTCTTAATTAAGTACCAAAACATTATATCTAATTTATTGAGTAAATCTAGATATTAGACAAGTATTTTTAGCTTTTTTTATTTATGCAACTTCTGTACCACCAACGGTTAACTCATCGATCTTTAAACTAGGCTGTCCAACCCCAACAGGAACACTTTGACCCTCTTTACCACAAACTCCAATACCGCTATCAAGCCTCAAATCATTACCAACCATCGATATTTTTTTAAGCACCTCGTCTCCAGACCCTATAAGAGTAGCGCCTTTTATCGGTTTTAAAATTTTTCCATTTTTTATCAAATAAGCTTCATTGGCTGAAAAAACAAACTTACCTGAGGTGATATCTACTTGACCACCGTCAAAATTAACAGCGTATATTCCGTCATCTACAGATGAAATCATAGACTCTAGATCATCATTACCGCCTAGCATATATGTATTTGTCATTCTTGGCATAGGAGTATGAGCGTAAGATTCACGCCTAGCATTGCCAGTTGACTTCTTTCCCATTAGTCTCGCATTGGTTTTATCAAACATGTAGTTTTTCAAAATACCATTTTCTATTAATGTAGTATTCTGCGATGGCGTGCCTTCGTCATCTATAGTTAAGCTTCCACGTCTATTGGCTAGAGTTCCATTATCAACAATAGTACACTTATCACTTGCTATAGGTTTACCAATCATATTGGAGAAAACTGAGGATTCTTTACGATTAAAGTCACCCTCTAATCCATGCCCTACAGCCTCATGTAAAAGCACTCCTGGCCATCCAGCACCAAGAATTACAGGCATATTTCCAGCAGGAGCGCTTGATGACTCTAAAGCAACTAAAGCTTGTCTTATTGCTTCTTTGGTATAGATTTCATCAAATTTATTATCTATAAAATAACGGTAGTCATAACGACCGCCGCCACCACTAGATGCGTGCTCTACTCTACCATTATCATCTTCAACAATAACACTTACACTAAGTCTAACCATGGGACGATAATCTTTTACATATGTGCCATCAGTTGAGGCAATTAAAACCTCAGAATATGCACCAGATATAGATGCACTTACTTTTTGCACTTTCTGCTCTTTTTTGGCTATGGAGTCAATACGCTTAAGCAAATCAACCTTTTCTGCAGAATTTAAACTATCAAGAGGATTTGTTCCGGAGTATTTTGCAACATGTGGAATATGGGAAAATTTTTGAATTTTTCCATCGTTTGGATTGTTTGTTATACCTTTGGCAAAATCAATAGCCTTATTGATTGCATTAATATTTAAATCATCAGAATAAGAAAATCCAGTTTGATCTCCAGCAACAGCCCTAGCTCCAACTCCATGAGTAATATGATAAGTGCCGGATTTAACAATACCCTCTTCCAAAAACCAGCTTTCTGCAACAGAATGCTGGAAATATAAATCAGCATAATCACTGCCACTCTCAGCAAGAGAGGATAATAAATTTGATATTTTTGCTTGATTTAGATGATTGTCATCTAATAATTGTTCGATCATAAAATGCTGGATATATTTTCTATTGACGGATTATCCCAGTCTCCAGTAATTTTATATTTGAATTCTACAACCTCATCCACAATCTTGTTAATCATCTCACCTTCAAATAAAACCTTGTCTGCTAACCACACTCCTAATCCAGCCAGCCCTCCACCAGCAAGATAAGTTGCCGCAGGAACACTTGCCGCAATCTCTGGAATAACCTTAGCCTCTAGATTGTAGGTTTTTTCAACATAATTACTATTACCACTAAGCTCAATGTCTGAAGATGTAGAATCTAACTTAAACTCATCAATTGTTGCTAGTGAATCACCAAGATGCAATTTAGCTTCAATAGAATCATAAACAAAACCTTTGTTTACCAAATCATCAACATCAAGCTTTAAACGCTTGGAAATTGAATCAATATTAAGTAGTGAAAATACACGACCAATATTTGGATCTTTGTCAGTAAACTCGCCTTTTTCAACATTCAATTCTGCATAACCTGTTAAATTTTCAAAATCCATATTCCAAGGAGTGCATTCACACGCAAGACGTATATCAAACTTAAACTTACCGCCTTTTACTTTTTCTTCAATTCCTAACCCTTGTAAAAACTCATCTAAAGCCTCACCATTAGCTGCTGCCATAAGTCTAGTCCTACCATCAACCCACACACCATCAAAACTTAATGATTGATTTGCAATATCAATCCCATCAATAATCAAATCAGTTATTGCAAGAACACTGCCGTCTGTTGTCAAATGAGCAGAAAAATTTGGAATTTTTTCTCCATTAATAACTATATTTTTAGAAACTAGGCGCATATCTGGCAAATCATTCGGTTTAATGTTTAAATCACCTCTTAACGATTTTGCATCATCTATTTCAAGCTTTAAGATTCTTACTGTTGGGTAGTTATCATCATTTAGCACAACTCCTATATCTCCATCTATATGCTTAGAATCTAATTGAATACCCCACATGCCTGCTTTTCTATTGGTGATAAAAGTATTAAGCCCTTTAGTTCCGATTAATTCAACCGCAAAATCAAATTTTTCATCATTTGCTCTGTTATGTGGATTTATACGAATTTCATACTCATCTTCACGAATTACTCCTGTGCCATCTGATGTTATTTGATAATCATGAAAAGCAATTGAAGAATTATAATTTTCAACCACTACTGAGCCATTTAAAGTTGTTAGTCGATTATTATTAACTACCAAATCAACATCAACAATTGACTCTCTATCATCAAGCGGTATTGATAAATACAAATCACCAGCCACATCCCCATCAAGGGTAAATTGCTTAGACACTTCATCAACAGTTTCTCCAAGCGGCATATCTTGTAAAAACTTAATCAATCTATCGCTTTTAGTATTAATTTTGCCAATAACCTCAACATCTAATTTTTCCTTAGACATGTCAGCAATTTTCACTTTTATATTGTTAAGAGGCATATCGTAAAGCTTTGTATCCCTAACCATAACTTCAATATACTTACCATCAGTTGTAAGCTTGGCGTTCATATCTTTTAACTCTTGCCACTGTGAATTAAATTTAAGATCTACACTATTAAGATCTGCATCAAGACTGGTAATAATTTCACTATTTTTAGATAGGTTTTTCTTCAAGCTCAACTTCAGATTGTTAATAGATCCAGACTTAAAACCTCTTTGCATCCAATCATTAGTTGACCTACCAACAACTTCTTTGGTTACATAATCTGCAAGCTCAAGCGCTTGCATATCTGGCAAAAATCCTTCAAATTCAACATAATCATCAACATCTTTGTATAACCTTACATTACCTAGAAGCGATAAACTATCATTACTTACTCTAAGAGGTATAACAGCTTCCCCAGTGTCAGATAGTTGTATTGCAGAAATGGTTGCAGAAATATCCACTACCTTGTTCTCAATTTGTTGATCAAACACCTTAAGGGTTAATTGATTTTTATCTCTAGTTAATAAAGTTTTGCCAATTTCAAAATCTTTATCTGAGATGATTGTAGTTTTATCAATTGTTAAAGAGTTGAAAAAGTTCATGGCTTGTAATGACTCTACAGATGCCATACTTTGAATATCTTTAACAGACACACCTTTAGATTCTTGATTTGAATATATATCTAGACTATCAACATATATATCGCTAGGATGGTATATATCATCAAATATATTCATTAAATCCACATTAAAACGCAAATGATCTAGCTGTGCTAGCTTTTGCAATGTGGTTTGGTTGTTAATACTTATCCCATGGATATTAAAAACTACATCCATATTATTAACATCAAATGTAATTTTTCTAAAACTTACATCTTTTTCAAAAAAATCAGATACGTTTTGCTCAATTGGGGATTTAAGCAGCGCTGGGAAAGCAACAAAGAAACCCACAAGTAGAATAATAACAAGTGCAATAAAACCACTTAAATAGGTGCTAATCTTTAATAATTTAACTCCATGAGATAGCGTTTTATTGGTCATTTATGTATAATATTGCCGCTTAAAGATGCTGCTTAGTATTTAGTAGCAACTTGTAGTGATTATAACTTGTTTTTAGA
>CAYOFV010000033.1:0-12548 GCA_964403565.1 uncultured Piscirickettsiaceae bacterium
TGTCATGACAGTACTTTAACAGGTTTTTATACATGCTTAAGTTGTCTTGACCCATATTTTTTAAATCTACATATTGAGCCTATCGTTAACGTGAGGAATTGCCTCGCACATAAGTATATGATCCACAAATTAGTGCTGTTTTTGACATTGTATCTCCTATTTTGTTAATTCTTTTGGCACTGGAAAATGGATATTCTCCGGTATTCCACTAACCTCTTCAATGTTAGTTGCGCCCTTATCATACAAGTAATTTACAACCTCTTGTACCAATACCTCAGGCGCTGATGCACCAGCAGTAACTCCAACTGTATTAATATTGTTTAACCAATTATTATTAATTTCAGTCGCATTATCAATAAGGTATGCGTTTTTTCCAAGTTTTTCTGCAATCTCTCTAAGGCGATTTGAGTTTGATGAATTTTTAGAGCCTAGCACTAACAAAACATCAGACATGTGCATTAAAGTTTTAACTGCATCTTGTCTATTCTGTGTTGCATAACAAATATCGTCTTTTTTTGGTGAGTTAATATTTGGATATTTACTCTTAAGTGCTTCAACTATATCCTTGGTATCGTCAACCGATAGTGTAGTTTGTGTTGTATACGACACGTTACTATCATCAAGGTTAAGTCTACCAACATCCTCAACTGTTTCAACCAAATTTACTTGTTTGTCACTTTGTGATTGTCCTAATGTACCCTCTACTTCTGGATGGCCTTTATGGCCAATCAATACCACCTGATGATCTTGCTTTTGCTTGCGCACGACCTCTTTATGAACCTTGGTAACCAAAGGACAAGTTGCGTCATAAATAATTACATTTTTTGCTTTAGTATTGCTTCTTACTTGCTGCGATACACCGTGCGCACTAAAAATAATTACTTTGTTGTCTGGAGCTTCATCAACTTCTTCAACAAAAATAGCGCCTTTTTGTTTTAAGTCATCAACCACAAACTTATTGTGCACAACCTCATGGCGTACATATACAGGGGCGCCGTGTTTTTCTAATGCTTTTTCTACAATCTCAATTGCTCTATCTACTCCAGCACAAAATCCTCGAGGGTTGGCAAGCAATACTTTCACTTATTTTTTCTCTAGTACGCTAACCTGAAACGAAACATCTGCACCAGCAAGGGGGTGATTGAAATCGATCGTAATATTGTCACCATCAATTTTATGTATTGTGCCAACGTATGCATCACCTGCAGGAGTTGCAAACTCAACTACATTATCAAGCTTAATCTCCAAATCTTTAGAAAAGTCAGATATCTGCATAACTTGAAATGCTTCATCATAAACTGGACCAAAAGCCTGATCCGAGGTAAGTAAGAAAGTATGCTTATCCCCCACACTAACTTCTGCAACACAAGATTCAAGACATGGGTCTAATTGTCCATCGCCAATTTCAAATTCTAAAGGTGTATCATCGGATTTATCAACCAAAGCACCGTTTGCATGATTTAATTGATAAAGAATTTTATACTTAGACATCTAGCTATAAAAATAGCAAATTTAAGAACTGTGTGTTAATGCACTTAATACTTGATGAATCTTATTGCGCAAATCTCTACGATGCACAATCATATCAATTGCACCTTTTTCCAGCAAAAATTCACTACGCTGAAAACCTTTTGGTAATTCTTCACGTACAGTTTGTTCTACAACTCTAGGGCCAGCAAAACCAATAAGAGCATTTGGCTCAGCTACATGGATATCGCCCAGCATTGCAAAAGATGCACTTACTCCGCCCATTGTTGGATCTGTAAGTACTGATACAAACGGAACTTTCTTTTCTTCAAGTAGTTTTAATGCTAAAGCAGTTTTACTCATTTGCATTAAAGAAAACAAACCTTCTTGCATTCTAGCTCCGCCTGATGCAGAAAAACAAATAAGTGGCGCACCTGTTGCAATACTTTCTTGTGCAGCACGCACAAATTTCTCGCCCACAACACTGCCCATAGAGCCACCCATAAACTTAAACTCAAATGCCGCGACTACAACATTCATACCATTTAACATGCCTTTTTTAACAACTAAGGCATCTTTCTCATTGGTGTTTTTTTGCGCTTGTGAATAGCGATCTTTGTATTTTTTTTGATCCTTAAACTTTAATGGATCAACTGCTTCTAAACTATCGCCAATCTCTTCTTGTCCGGCCTCATCTAAAAAACTATCAATACGATCTCTTGCACCGATACGCAAGTGGTGATCACACTTAGGACAAACATAATTTAAGCTTTTTAACTCGTCAGAATATAGAGTTGCCTCACATTTAGGGCATTTACTCCACAGACCTTCTGGAATATTTTTCTTAGCTACGCTAGTAATTGACGGTAGGATTTTTTCAAGCCAACTCATTTGATAACTCCTTACTTTATTGCTCCAGCAATTTCACTGGATAAATTAGCAACACTTTCGATCATTTTATCCTTATTTTCAGCATACTGTTCTACAAATGATACTAGTGATGAGCCAACAATTACAGCATCTGCTAACTCTGATACTGCCTTAGCACTTGTTGCATCTTTAATGCCAAAGCCAACTCCAACCGGCAAATCAATATGTTTTCTGATTCTTTTCATGTTGCTATTAACAGAATCTATGTCCAGATTTCCACTGCCAGTTACACCTTTAAGTGAAACAAAATAAACAAAACCAGAGGCAATATTTGCTAAAAACTCAAGCCTATCATCAGTTGTAGTTGGTGCTACTAAAAAGATAAAGTCAATTTCATTTTCATCAAGGTTTTGCTTTAAATCGTGCGCCTCTTCTGGCGGCATATCTACCACTAGAACGCCATCTACTCCAACATTTTTCGCATCATCAGCAAATTTTGCATAACCATAAACCTCAATTGGATTAAGGTAGCCCATAAGTACAATAGCAGTTGTGGTGTTTGTTTGTCTAAATTGCTTAACTAAATTAAGCACATCTCTTAGACTAACCCCATCCTCAACAGATCTTTCGTGAGATTTAGCAATAACTGGGCCATCAGCCATAGGATCAGAAAACGGCACGCCAAGTTCAATTACATCAGCACCTGACAATACCAATGTATTCATTAGTTCCAGTGTATTGTCTAGGCCACTATCACCGGCAGTAATAAATGGAATAAAAGCTTTAGAGTTATTACTCTTAAGATCAGAGAAAATACTAGCGAGTCTTGACATATTTAGTTTGGACTATTTAACTTCTAGAAAACTCATGTACACTATCGACCAACACTGTCATATTTTCTGGATCAACATCAGGTGTAATACCATGACCTAAGTTGAAAATATGTCCTGTATCGCCTTTAAACTGAGATAAAACCTTCTTAACCTCTGCTCTAACCACATCAGGGGTTGCATACATTACTGCAGGATCAAGATTGCCTTGAATTGTAACTTTATCGCCAATTTGCTTTTGCACATCTCCAAGTTCAACCGTCCAATCAATACCTACACCATTACAACCAGTAGCTGCAATTTCATTTAAATGTTTACCACCATTTTTACTAAACAACGTAATTGGTGTATCTGGATGTTTTGCCTTAACTCCATTTACAATTTTTTGCATGTATTTAAGCGAAAATTCTAAATAATTAGGCCTTGAAAGTACGCCGCCCCAAGTATCAAACACCATCAAACTGTCAGCGCCACTTAGTACTTGCTGATCAAGATAATGAATAACACTATCAGCTAATTTATCTAATAACAAATGTAGCATTTGTGGATCGTTAAATAACATTGCTTTAGTTTTTGCAAAAGCCTTGCTACTACCACCTTCAATCATATAGGTTGCTAACGTCCAAGGACTGCCACTAAATCCAATTAGCGGTGCGCGTGTTTTTAAAGCAGATTTAATAGTAGATACAGCATCAAATACATAAGTTAGTTCACTGTTAACTTCTGATGGAATGGCTTCAATATCCGCAAGTGTTTGAATAGGTCTCTCAAACTTTGGGCCTTCGCCTTCACTGAAGTATAGCCCCAATCCCATAGCATCAGGAATAGTTAGAATATCGCTAAATAAAATAGCAGCATCTAAATCAAACCTATCAAGCGGCTGCATAGTAACCTCGCATGCAAGTTCAGGGCTTTTACACAAACTCATAAAATCGCCCGCTTTTTTACGTGTTGCCCTATACTCTGGCAGATAGCGTCCTGCTTGGCGCATGACCCAAATTGGTGTGCGTGAAGTTGGTTTTTTTAATAGGGCGTTAATGTAATCAAATGACATACTGATTAATAAATAAAAAACAATTTAGCAATTATAACTACCCGTGCATAAAAAAAGCCACTAAAGTGGCTTCTTTTAATAATAAGTTTTGTTGTGCTTTAGCGCTTAAATGCAGCGTAACGCGATTTAAACTTCTCAACACGACCAGCACTATCCATAATTTTTTGCTTACCTGTGTAAAAAGGATGACACTGTGAGCAAACATCTAAATGCAATTCGTCTTTATCTACAGTAGAACGTGTTTCAAAAGTACTGCCACATGAACAAACTACTTTAACGTCATGATAATTTGGATGGATATCTGTTTTCATATCTATAAAAAAATGCTAATCAAATTTCAAAGAGGACGAATTATACACTTAATACTGCGTCTTGCGTTTATTTTTTTAACTCTTGGATCTTATCGTCTTTAATCTTTAATCGAGTAGCATTACCGATCACAATCAGTGATGATATCGGCATAACAATTGCAGCAAATAGTGGTGTTATCTTTGCCATCATCGCCAATGGCACCATAATTGCGTTATAACTTAGAGCAAAAACAATATTTTGCTTAATTGTTCTTTGGGTGTTTCTAGCCAATTTAATAATATCTACTACTGGTGAAAGTGTTGATTTAAGCACTACTACATCAGCATGCTGAGCCGACACATCTGAGCCGGAGCCAATAGCAATAGAGGTATTTGCTTGAACCAATGCCGGAGCATCGTTTACACCATCGCCCACCATCAGTGTTAAGCCGTCTTGTTGCAGGTTTTTTATATGCTGAGCTTTATCACTCGGCAGCACTTGAGAAATAGTGTTTTCAATACCTAGTTTACTAGATACAAATCTCGCTACTTCATTGCTATCACCAGTTAGCATGGTGATACTTTTACCCATCTGCTTAAGTCTGTCTATAGTCTGGATTGCATCATCTTTTATTTGATCACTTAAAACCACAAAACCTAATATTTGCTTGGTATTTGCACACCAAATACAGCTTCCGCCTTTAGATTCAAATTCTTGTGATTTTGCATAAAGTTTATCATCTGTAAAATCCATATAAGCATAATTACCGACTTTAATAAGCTGAGAATCTAGCTTTGCCTTAACTCCACTTCCAGGGGTGGATACAAAATCATCTACTTGATAAAAATCGCTATCTTGATTGTGATTAACAATTGCTTTAGCAAGCGGATGCTCAGAATATCTTTCAATACTGGAAGTTATTTTTATAAATTCATCAGGATTAATACTTGTCTCAATTTGATCAACCTTAAATACACCCAAAGTCAGGGTTCCAGTTTTATCAAATACAACATGCTTAACCTTGTCCAAAACTTCAAATGCATCACCGTTTTTAACCAACATCTTTTGTTTTGCAGCAACGCCACTTGCAACTGCAATACTCATTGGTGTAGCCAGACCAAATGCACAAGGGCAGGTAATAATAAGTACACTTACTCCACTTAATAGCGCAAGATCAAAATCTTGTTTATACCAAAATAAGAATGTGGCTATAGCTAAGGCAATAGTTGTCCAAACAAAGTAAGGAATAACCTTATCTATTGTGCATACGATAGAGCTTTTAGTTGATTTAGTGTTTTCAACTAGATCAACAATTTTGCTTAAAGCTGAGTTTCTTAACAGTTGTGTTACTTTAACTTCTAATGCGCCATTAGTATTAATTGATCCGGCAAAAACCTCGTCTCCAACGCTTTTACTAACTGGAACGGATTCACCTGTAAGTAAAGATTCATCTATTGTGGTTGAGCCCTTTACAATTTGAGCATCAACAGCAATTCGCTCACCTGGTTTAATAATGACTATGTCGTCAATTTTTATATTACTTACCGGAGTAATAATTTCTTTATCATCTGCTCTCACCAGTGCAACCTTTGGCTGTAATTGTTGCAAAGAGCTTGACGCAGATAAGGCTGACTTTTTACTCGAAGCCTCTAGATATCGCCCGATTAATATTACAAATATAAAATTTACTACTGTATCAAAATACACATCACTCTTAGTTGAAAATCCTAGCAACACATAAGTTGAATAAATATATGTAGTAAGTGCACCAATTGATATTGGCACGTCCATATTCATAAATCCATTCTTAATTCCATAATAAGCACTTTGTAAAAAGCCCCAACCAGAATAGAACAATGTTGGTGTTGCTAGTAAGAATGATAAATATTGAAAATAAATATTGTATTTTCCGTCTGCAGCCCCAGTATACAAAGCCACAGATATTAACAACATATTCATCATAGTAAAGGCTGCAAAACCTATGCGATAAAGCATTTGTTTGCTTCTCTTATTGGCATTTGCCTCTGCTAAGTTCTGCTCATACGGCATAGCTGCATACCCAAGATCGGCAAGCTTTTGCATGATCCTAGATAACTTTACTTTCTCATCATTCCAACTAATGCGAATACGTTTATCTGTAAGATTCGCCCTAACCCAGACAATCCCATCAATAGCAGATAAAGATTTTTCAATTAACCAGATACATGCCGCACAATGAATGGTGTCACTTATTAGAGTTATGGTTTTACTCTGAGTATCCGATGCTTCTAAAAAAGGCTGCTGAAACGCAGTAGAATCATAAAACTCTAGTGGATATTCAAGCTCAACTGCGGGCAATATAGCATCAGACTGTTTTGCATAAAACGACCCCATTCCACTGCCATAAATTGTTTGACACACGCTAGCACAACCAATGCAACAAAAATCTTGCACTTGGTCTTCTATTTGAGCTTCAATTCTATTGTTATCATCTACTTTTAAACCACAATGATAACAATTACTACTTTTGTCCATAACGCTTGATTTTACTCAAAGCTGTCTTATAATGTAGTGAGTACAAACTAACTAGACAATATGAAGCGCATATTTTTATTAATTCTTCTGTTTTTTGGACTATCTACAGCCAATGCAGCAGAGCAAATCCGCCTGTACAAACAGTATGTTGTTGGCATGCCAAAAACTTTTTTGCAAAAATCTCTACCTTTAGAAGATTGCTCACAAAAATATGAAAATGGCACTCTGTGTATGCAAAAACACTCACTTGCTGGAGAGAATGCAGAGATTGCTTTTAGATTTTTAAAGGGTCGCTTAGTATCCATACTGCTGTACATACCTCTTGACGATGTTAGCAAAGTTAAAAAAATGTTTTACGCTCTTAAAACTCAATTTGACCTTGCGCTTATTGAAGATGGAGAAAACAAATTTGACATTTTAGAAGTTAGCGCCAACACCTTTAACAAAAGCGAGTTCACCAAGCTTATTGCTGATTTTGAAAATGAGGCCTATCAAAAACACAATATAAAATATACATTTATTAGTAAAGACGAATTTAAAACCCAGTCGCGCAAATCTAGAAACTTTGCCGATCTTTTCAAAGGCGCTCCACTTAAAATGCGGGCTGCAACTTATAGCGTGGGACGCAAAGATAATATGGTAGTAGGAACAATTAGTTTTATCGTTCCTGGAATAACAGAATCATATCTTGATCAAAATCCTATAGTAGAGGACTTCTAAATCTATTATGAGCAATATTCACGCTATTATTCTTGCTGCTGGCAAAGGCACACGCATGAACTCCACCAAACCAAAAGTGTTGCAAGAATTATCAGACAAAACACTTCTAGGTCATGTACTATCTAAGGCGTCAAGCGTCTGCGAGAAGGTGCACGTAGTTTATGGCTTTGGTGGAGATCAAGTGCAAAGTGCCTTTAAAGATAAAGATATTAACTGGGTAGAACAAAAAGAACAGCTAGGAACTGGACATGCAGTAATGCAGGCAGTGCCACATATAGATGATAGTGAAACTGCTTTAATACTATATGGCGATGTTCCACTTACCAAAACAAGCACTCTAAATGCACTAATAAACAAATCACAACAAACTGGAGTTGCGCTATTGTCTATAGTGCTCAACAATCCACATGGATACGGTCGCATTGTCCGTGATAAAGACAATAATATCCAAGCCATTGTTGAACAAAAGGATGCATCTGATGAACAATTAAAAATTTGTGAAATAAATACGGGAATTATGGCGCTTAATGCTGGATTATTAAAACACTATCTTGCAAATATTAATAATGACAATGCTCAAGGCGAACTATACTTAACTGATATCATTGAACTAGCAGTAAAAGACGGTAAAGAAATTGCATCTGTAATCGCAAAAAATGAATACGAGGCTCAAGGCGTGAACGACAAACAACAATTAGCAGAACTTGAAAGAACACACCAATTAAATCAGGCAAATGAGTTTATGCAATCTGGCCTTATGCTAAAAGATCCTAATCGCTTTGATTGTAGAGGAAGTCTAAGCTTTGGCACAGATTGTGAAATTGATATAAATGTAGTCATTGAAGGCGATGTTACTTTAGGAAACAATACAACAATTGCTCCTAACTGCATTATAAAAAACAGCAAAATCGGTGATAATGTATCTATCTTGCCAAATTCTGTTATTGAGGACGCAATAATTGGCAATGGCGCATCAATTGGTCCGTTTGCCCGTATTAGACCTGAGGCAAATATTGGCAATAATGCAAAAATTGGTAATTTTGTTGAAGTGAAAAAATCCACTATCGGCACTGGATCAAAAGTATCACATCTTAGCTATGTTGGTGATACAACTATGGGTAGTTATGTAAACATTGGCGCCGGGGTAATTACTTGCAACTATGATGGCGCCAACAAACATCAAACAAATATTGGGGATGGTGCTTTTATTGGCTCTGATTCACAATTAGTAGCCCCTGTTACTATTGGCAAAAACGCCACTATTGGCGCTGGATCAACCATAACTAAAGAAGCCCCTGAGAGTAAGCTTACCTTAAGCAGATGTAAGCAAGTTACCATGAAAAACTACCAGCGACCAACTAAAAAATAAGTGCCTAAACTTCCGCTTAATGTTTGGATAATGACACTAAGTTTGTCATTATTTATGTCCCTAAGTGTGTTTATAATTTTTTTAGGCGGCATTATTGGTCAGTCTTTAGCGCCTGTTAAAACTCTTTCCACTTTGCCAGTTGCAATGTTGGTAATAGGAACAGCTATTAGCATTATTCCAATAAACAAAATAATGTCTATTATTGGCAGGCGCAAAACTTTTTTATGGGTGTGTGCCTACACATTAATTGCTATTACTATTGCAATCATAGCCCTTAAAACTCAATCATTTTATTTATTTTGTACTGCAACTTTTCTTTTCGGCATCACTACAGCAACAATGAATCAGTTTAGATTTGCAGCAATCGAAAGCGTTGATCAAAACCATAGCGCTACAGCAACTTCTGCTGTGCTTATTGGTGGCTTGGTTTCAGCATTTTTAGGGCCGGAAATTGCCACACAGGGTAGAGAAATATTTGCTACTGAATTTGTTGGCTCTTTTGCACTATTAAGCATATGTTTTATTATTGCCTTTGTACTATTATTATTTTACAAGCAAACCTCAATAATTGAAGAAAACAGCAATTTAGCAGCTAGAAGCTTATTTTCAATATCCAAGCAATCTGTATTTGTTGTTGCTATTTCAAGCGCTGCTGTTGGTTATATAGTAATGAGTTATATAATGACAGCAACACCTATGAGTATGCATGTAATTGATGGCTTTTCACTATCTCAAACTAAGTTTGTTATTCAGTCACATGTTATTGCTATGTTCCTACCCTCTTTATTTACACCTTTAATTGTGAAATTAATCGGCCTTAGAAAAATGATGCTTATAGGGGTAATATCTTATTTTGCCTGTATTGCAATTGCCTATCTAGGACACGAATTTAATAATTATTGGATAAGTCTTGTGCTATTAGGAATAGGTTGGAATTTTTTATTTATTGGTGGCACAAGTCTATTGCCACAATCTTACAACGAGAGTGAAAAGTTCAAAGTTCAATCATTAAATGACTTTTTAATATACGGATTACAAGCTCTAGCATCTTTATCTGCAGGATATTTTGTATTCAATTATGGCTGGGACAAAGTGCTTATATCAGTTATTCCAATAATAACACTGCAATTAATACTACTTATATGGTGGACAGCGTCCAAAAAACCTAATCAGGTTTAATTGCAAATCTACCGCCGCCAATTAATGCTAATACAAGCCCTGTCACTAGGAAAAACATTTGTAGTTCAATTGACCACGCGCCACGCTCAGTTAAGGTGAATATTTCATCCATATGCACTAGATAAATTGCAAATAACATATTAACCACAATTAGCCAACCGCCAATACGAGTATAAAAACCAACAATTAACATTAGTGGAGCAAGAACCTCACCAACATACACTCCATATGCCAAGGCTGATGGCAACCCAACACTGGCTAATTTGCCAGCAATAAAACCAACGCCTTTAAACTTGCCCAAACCATGCAACAACATCATCGCACCTAAACTGATGCGCAAAATTAATTTTGCTAGATCACTTTGCATACTGCCTCCTCAAGATATTGTAAATACAGTTTAATAATACTACATCTATTCTAAATTTAGCAATCTTTGGGCATTTTTATATGCAACTTTTTCTGCAGTTTCCCTACTAAGATTGGATAAAAGTCCATTTCTAATATTACTAATACCTTGATCATAATGACTTTCAGTTTTGGTATCTGTGCCTACCATAAAACGATCTGGCATATCTTCAATCAACTTTTTCCATGAACTATTTAAGTTGTAACTAGTAAAAATTTCCATATTTGGTTTTTTACTAACAATACGTGAAGTTATCTTAGGCTTATGTCTTGCAGACAAATCACAATAGATATTATCATGTCTTAACAATACTTTTTTAACATCGCTTGCCCTAGTATTGCCTCCACAATGCGCCCAGATAATATTGCCATCTGGATTGTAGTCTGCTAGCGACTCAAGCTGTTTGATTGATTTTTTACTCCAATCTACATGGATTGATAATGCGCCTCCATACTTTGCCACTAAATCAATCATCTCTTTATATGTTGGCGCAGTAATATTGGTATTGCGTTTGATTCTAGATCTAGGATTGCCCAAACTATTATTACCAAAAACCTCGCCTATGCCCTTTAATCTGCCATTAGAAAAATCATTTTCTAATGTTTGCATTAGCTCTCTAAACATTGGATTGTTTTTGTCTTCTAGACCACTAACCCCATATTTAAAATAAATTAGATTTAAATAACTTTGCCCGCCAAATGGTATATATCTATTGCCTAGTGTGTCAATATAGCGCTCTCTAACATCACGACCACCAATCATTTCACCTAATCCGGCCCATTTAACGCCATTTCTGTTCATCCATGTAAGTTGATCAATAGGATGGTTTTTTGGGTGTGGGTGCATGTGCACATCGGCAATTATAGTATCGGATAAGTCCAAAGTTCCAGCTTCAGAAACACTTCTTGCCATAACAGAAGATAAAAATCCAAAATATATTGCAAACAAAATCAATGAAATTTTGACAGACGCTTTATACATTTATTTTCTCCATTTATACAAAACTGCCTATTAATTGTACATAGTGCACAGCCTAAACTAATAAAAAAATTTGAAAATTATTAAAATGACGTATATTTACTTAAAAACACAAAATATAGCTATTTTTGAGCAAAATAGCACTAAAATCTAGATAAAATTGATGAAAATAGACTATTTTTGATTAAAATAGTAGTGTTTTATGCGGTAATTTTATTAAAAACTATCAATTTATTACAAATAAATACAATTTTAAGGCGTTAATTCGTAAAATTTGCTAAATTTTTAGTGACAAAATAATATTTTAAAGTGTTGATTTTTTCTAAAATCGAGGTGTAAGGAATTAAAAAAAGCAGGAGCTTATAAATTATAAGTGACTGATTTTGAGAATTTCGACAACAAAGAGTTTGGTAAAAAGCGCCTTTAAAATGTATTTTAAGGTGGTAATTTTTTATTAGTACAAGGAAGTAACGCACACAAAAGTCGAAGTTTATTAACTAAATACATGGGACTTTGAGTACGGAAACTGACGCAGTAATTATGAAAAACCAACTTTTTGAATGTGTTTTAAAGCGGTAATTTTTACCAAAATCAAGGCGTAAGGAATTTGAAAGAATATGAGTTTATATAATAATAAACGACTGTTCTTGAAAATTGCGACAACAAAGAGTTTGGTAAAAAGTACCCTTTAAAATTGGATGCCTTCAATCTCAGCAATAGTATGTATGTCTTTATCACCACGCCCAGAAAGGTTAATAATAATATTTTTACCCTTGTCTAGTTCTTTTGCAAGTTTAATACCGTAAGCCACAGCGTGAGAAGATTCTAAAGCTGGAAGTATGCCTTCAATTTTAGTTAGAGTGTGGAATG
>CAYOFV010000034.1:0-12535 GCA_964403565.1 uncultured Piscirickettsiaceae bacterium
TTATTAAAGAGCTGGAAGTTGGCATGATGGAAGGTGAGGCAGATATTGCTGTACACTCGATGAAAGATGTGCCTTATGAGATCCCACAGGGTTTTGAGCTTGGCGCTATTTTAGAGCGTGAAAATCCTTTTGATGCCTTTGTATCTAATAATTTTGCAAGTGTTGATGAGCTACCTCAAGGGGCAAAAGTAGGTACTTGTTCACAACGCCGTATTGTGCAGCTTAAGTCAATACGTCCAGATTTAGAGATCCTAGATTTGCGTGGCAATGTTAATACACGTCTAAAAAAACTAGATGATGGAGAATATGATGCAATTATTCTTGCTTGTGCGGGTCTTATTCGCCTAGGTTTTGAAGATAGAATTAAGCAACAGATACCAGCTGATACATCGCTACCTGCTGTAGGTCAAGGTGCTGTTGGTATTGAGATTCGTGAAAATGATCAAGAGATAATTGATATTATCAAACCTTTGATCGATGAAGAAACTTCTTCTAGAGTTATAGCTGAAAGGGCAATGAATGCTCGTTTAGAAGGTGGTTGTTCTGTACCAATTGCTGGTTTTGCCACACTTGATGATAACAAATTAAGTTTAACTGGTATGGTTGGTAATGTTGAATCTGGTGAAATGATAAAACAAAAAATTAGCGGCAATAAAGATAATGCTGAGGCTTTAGGCATTGAGCTGGCAGATAAAATGCTAGAGCTCGGTGCTAGAGAAGTATTAAAGGGCTAAACAATGCTAAATTTTATTGAAAGAAATTTTTTTGTAATTGTTCAGCGTTTGGGCTTATTGTTTGCAATTATTGCTTTTGTTGCAACTGTTGTCTTAGGTTTTATCAGCTATGAGAAAATTAATATAGCTCCTAGCGATAAAATAAACCCGCCGGTAATTAAATACTCAGACTACCAAAACCCTATAAGCATTTCTAAATCAGATGCTGTTGAAAAAACAGTTGAGCAAGATATTGTTAAGCAACAACAGGCTGATAAATTAGATATAGAATTTGATAATCATGTTACGCAAGTTATTGAAAATTTAGACAAGTTGCCAGATGACATAATTAATAAAACTGATATGCAGCAAAAGATTAAGATTTTGATTAAGATTAAATCTAATTCTTATGCAAAAGACCTGCAAGTTGCATATGCTAAGTCTTTGGCTAGACTAACCAAGCGTTTAGTTACAGTGGCTGGTGATGATATAAATATTGATGATTTTCTAACTTGGCACGATAAGGAGTTTGCCAAGCAGATTGACAAACAAACCCAAGAAAATATCTTAAACATGTCTACAATTAAAGCGCAAAAAATGACAGGATTTATCATATTGGGAATGTCTGCAGCTGCTTTAGGGATATTCATTATGTTTGTAATGATGTTGGTAATGCTTAGAATCGAGAGAAATACAAGAGGCTAATGAAATCAATTGCTTACAATGGATCTGGTTTTGTTGAAATAGAGAAAAAGACTCCAACTCCAGTTGAGCATGATTTGTTAGTTGAGATTAAAGCCATTGCTATTAATCCAATTGATACAAAAGTTAAGCACGGCGTTAAGGCGGGAGATGATCCAAAAGTATTTGGTTTTGACGCATCAGGTAAAGTTATAGCTGTAGGCGAAAACGTTACTCTGTTTAATGTGGGCGATGAAGTTTATTATGCTGGAGATGTTACAAGAGATGGGTCTTATGCATCACATCAGCTAGTAGATGAACGTATTGTTGGCAAAAAACCAAAATCACTCAGTTTTAAAGAATCTGCTGCACTTGCATTAACTACTATAACTGCCTGGGAGTCTTTGTTTGATCGTTTAAAAATTACAGAAAAAGATAAAGACAAAACCTTGTTATTGGTGGGTGCGTCTGGCGGTGTTGGCTCTATAGCAATACAACTGGCAAAAGAGAAAATTGGTTTAAAAGTTGTTGTCACTGCTTCAAGAGATGAATCTAAACAATGGTGCACACAAATGGGAGCTGATTTTGTATTAGATCATCACAATCTTGTAAGGCAATTTCAAGATAACAATCTAACAAATCCTGATTTTATTTTATGTATGGGGCATCCTGACGAATACTTCGCAGAGCTTGCAGAGGTGTTAGCAATTAGTGGCAGTATTTGCTTGCTTGCAAGCGCCGGAAAAGAGCATGATATAAATTTATTAAAAACTAAGAGTGCAACTTTAGTATGGGAGTTTATGTTTACTCGCCCTATGTACAAAACCCCTGATATGATTGAGCAACACAATCTTCTTAATGAAACAAGCAGTATGATTGATGATGGTAAGATTAAAACTACTATTACACAGGAGTTATCGCCAATTAATATTGAAAATATTTCCAAATCTCACGATATTGTAGAGCAAGGAAAAATGTTAGGTAAATTTGTTATTTATAACTAATTTATTCAATAATCATTAAAGCTCTGTCTGTATTAGAGTTGTTCGTATTTCTCATATTAGGTATAGCTTTAATCACTCCAGATATTGGAGACTTTAGTTGATATTTTTCTAACTCTATTTTTTGTATTTCTATTTTTATATTGTGAGCATTAAGTTCGCGCTCTTTAGCCTCAAACTCTATTCGAGATAAATCTAAATCACGATGTGAAGAAACCATACGATCGTACAATTCCTTGGTTTGTTCAAATTTAAGTTTTGCATCATCATATGCTTGCTGCTTAATTTTTCCAATAACTTCCAGGTGTTTCAATTTAAGTGTAGCTTGTCTGTTATCAATACTTACAACAACATCACCTTTTGATACTTGGTCTCCAATAGTTTTTAGGTAGTTTATATCTCCAGATACTTGAGATTGAATTTCAAGTGCAAATGCTTTATAACTAAGTAGTAGTAATAGTATCAATAGTTGGCTAGATTTCATAATTTTCTCCAATTAGATAATGAAGTTTTTTAATAGTAATTACATAATCAAATTCATTTTCAGCTAGTTTTCTTTCGCTATCGGTATAGTTAATCATAGCATTGCCAATGTCGCTTTTTAGCTCCATCTCGTAATTAGCTCTAGCTTTTTCTAAAAACAAATCACGATAATCAAGTTCCACCAAAATGGCTTTATGCATCTGTCTTAAAGATTTTAACTGTAGATAGTAATCTAGTGCAGTATTCAATAATTCTTGTTTTTTGCTATCAAGCTCTACTAGTTTTTTATCAAACTCAATTCTAAGAGATGAAATTTTATTGTCCTTATCGTCATCACTACCAATTGGCATTGAAAAATTTAAACCAACCCTCCATTTGCCATTTTTATCTCTTTGGTAGGACTGTTCACCTAATCTAGCACTTGAGCTGACAATAATGCCGTAATTAGAATTTTCATTAGCAATTTGTTTGTTAATTGAACTAATAGAGTTTTGTAATTGCTTTAACTCTATATTGTTAGCAAATAATTTATTTTTATATTTTTCAAATTCTAAAAGATCTTGAGTAAACAGATGTTTAAAACTTGGTTTTATAACTTCATCAGGCCTTTTCTCATAAGGAATATTAAGCAGATCAGCTAGTTTGGCTCTGCTTTTTATTTGCTCTGACTCTGCCTTTATCCTCTCTATTTGATGAATTTGCGTGTTTGTTTGTTTTTCCAGTAACTCTACTTCAGAGGCTTCTTGTAAATCAAAATCATCTTTTATTCTGCCTTCACGAATTGCAGCGATAGCAAGCTTTTCAAGTACTGTCTCATATTTCATATCAGCTAGCACCACATTAAAAAAACCTTGCATAACGGTAATATATTTATCGTTATTTATTATTGTTAAGTTAAGATTTGAATTATTAACACTATCATTTTGACTAGATATTTCATTCTCTATATCTTGATCGTATATGGTTTTATCAAGTCTAATAAATGCATGAGAGTTATTTTCGCCAGATTTATATTCACTTCTATTTGCTAAAGCTAGATCAAGATTTGTTTTTAAATTGTATTTGTCGTTAATTTTTTGCAGTAAAAGTTGTTGATTGTCAATATTAAGTTTGTGAATTTTTTGGGCATTATTATCAGTACTAGACAATCTAAGTGCATCGCCTAAAGTTAATGGGTTGGGTAGTTCTTCAGCTACAATGTATTGCGTTAAGAATAAGAGTAAAACAGCTAAATATTTCATCGGTATTTACGCTTATAACGAACAAAATTTTCTTCAAGGTATGATTTTTCTACCATGTATTTTGCTAATAGCAAAAACTCATCTTTATTGGCAAAACCTGTGCGTCTTACAACTCTATTTCCATCAAGATCAAAAAAAGCTAAAACAGGTGTTGCACCTACAAAATTATGGCGTTTAGCAAAGATACGCTCCATTGTGTCATTACCTTGAAAGTCAACTACTTCAAGGTCAGATTCAGTATTTACTTTGTAATTTAAAAAGTGTTTTTTATAAAAATTTATTACTTCTGGCTGATTAAGAACATAACGCTCCATTTTTTGGCAAAATGGACAGTCATCCATAAAGAAAAATAAAAACACACCATCTTTACCAGCATCTTGGGCATCTGCTAGATTTTCAGCGTAGTCATTAAAGTGAGAATCAAATAAGTCTTGAGAAAGTGCAAACTTTGAATTAAACAAAGCAAAGCCAATAACAAATAAATACAGTAATTTTCTCATTTACCCCTCAGAGAAAAAATTTTAAAGGATTATTGTATCACTTATCAAATAGTGCTTCTACAAAATCTTGAGCAACAAAAGGCTTAAGATCATCAATACTTTCACCAACGCCAATATAACGAATTGGCAGTTTTAGCTCATCTGAAATTGCAAATAACACTCCGCCTTTTGCAGTTCCATCAAGTTTAGTAATACTAACTCCACTAAGCTCAATAGCTTTATTAAATTCTTTGGCTTGGTTGATTGCGTTTTGTCCAGATCCGCCATCCACTACAAGCATAGTTTCGTGTGGGGCGCTATCATTTTGCTTGCCTAATACACGCTTAATCTTTTCTAATTCTTGCATTAGATTGCCTTGAGTGTGCAATCTACCAGCAGTATCGGCAATTAGAATATCAATATTTTTTGCTCTGGCAGATTCATAAGCATCATAGATTACAGACGCTGCATCTGCACCTGTTGCTTGTGCAACTACAGGTATTTCGTTTCTTTCACCCCAGACTTTAAGTTGCTCAACAGCGGCTGCACGAAATGTATCGCCAGCTGCAAGCATAACTGACTTGCCTTGATTTTGAAAAGATTTAGCTAATTTGCCGATAGTTGTGGTTTTTCCAGCACCGTTAATACCAACAACTAGAATAACAAATGTTTGGCCAATATCGGTATTTAACTGATTGTCGGCTACTAATAGCTCTGCTAGTTCTTGTTTTAAAAATTCATACAAACTATCAGCATCTTTAAGGGTTTTTCTCGATGCGTTTTGTCTAACTAATTCTAAAACTTTATCAGTAGTGTTAATACCGATATCAGCTGTTATTAACAACATTTCTAACTCGTCTAAAAGATCATCGTCAATAGATTTCTTGCCCATCAGTAGTGTAGCAAGACCAGATCCTAGTTTTTGTCTAGACTTGGTTAAACGTTCTTTAAGTGAAGTGGGTTTTTGCTCCTCTTCTAATTTATCTTTTTTGAAAAAATTAAACAATACTTTTCTCTATAATTGAACTTTATTATGTGGCGTTCAATTTTACTATTTATTGGCTTTTCTAGCGGGTTATTTGCTCATGCTGTTGATTTATCAAAGCATGGAGTTACAACGTCTGTACTTGATAATGGTCTTAAAATTATTGTTAAGACTGATAACCGTGCGCCAGTATTCATTTCTCAGCTTTGGTACAAAGTAGGCGCAAGTGATGAATCTAGGCCAAATACTGGAATATCTCATATGCTTGAACACATGATGTTTAAAGGCACTCGTGATTACAAGGTAGGAGAGTTTTCAAGAATTATTGCTAAAAATGGTGGAGATGATAATGCATTTACATCTAAAGACTATACGGCTTATTATCAGAAAATGCATAAAGATAAGCTTGAATTAGCAATCAAGATGGAAGCTGACAGAATGCGTAATTTAACCTTTTCTACTCGTGAATTAGAAAAAGAAAGACAAGTGGTTATTGAAGAGCGCAGAATGAGGGTTGAGGATAATCCTAATGCTAAAGTTTATGAAAATCTACGTCTGATTTCGTTTGATAAAAAAGGCGCATATCATTCGCCAATTATTGGCTTTCAAGATGATATTGAAAATTACCGTATAACAGATCTTAGGGATTGGTATGAAAAATACTATGCTCCAAATAACGCAACATTAATTGTAGTGGGCGATGTAGAGCATAGTGACGTGGAAAAATATGCAAAAAAATATTTTGGTAATTATGAGTTTAATCCAGAGATTGAAAATAAGTCAAATCCTTCTATTGCCAAATATGGCCAAAAGAAAACTCTTAAACTAAAAGCAAAATTACCTTTCTATGTATTTGGCTTTAATGTTCCGAGTTTAAAAACAATAAAAGATAAAGATAAGGCTTATCAACTTGAGATGTTGGCTTATATTTTAGACAATGGCTTATCAAAAGGTTTAGTGCGTAATAAGCAAATTGTATCTAGTATAGGTGTTGGTTATAGAATGTATGATAAATACGATACGCTGTTTAGTATTAGCTTTATCCCAGCCAAAGGCGCGGATAACGAAATAATAATTAAATCCATAAAAGCACAAATTAAAGAGTTAATTACTCAGCCTTATTTAATCAATCCAGAGTTAAGGCGTACTAAAGCCCAATTAGAATCCGGCTTTGTATTTGAACAAGATCTTATACATACTCAAGCTTATTATTTAGGTATGCTTGAAACTGTAGGTATTGGTGTTGATAAAATGTTTGAATATGTCGCTAAAATGAATGAAATAACAGCTAAACAGGTGTCAAATGTAGCTAATGAGTATTTAGATTTTAGTAAGGTGAATGTTGTAGAGTTAATTCCACAGGGGGTTAAGTGAGAATATTTTTTCTACTAATATTGTTATCTAATTTTGCCGTAGCAAATATAGATATTCAAAGTTGGAAAACCCCAGAAGGAGCAAAAGTTTTGTTTGTTGAAACAAAAGGTTTGCCGATGTTAGATGTACAACTTAATTTTGATGCTGCCAGCTCCAGAGATGGTGATAAATTTGGTTTGGCAACGCTTACTAATTCTTTAATTGGCACAGCAACAAAATATAGAAATGAAGAGCAAATAATCCAAGCCTTTGAGTCAATTGGTGCAGAGTTTTCTACAAGTTCACTTAAAGATATGTCAATTGTATCAATGCGTAGTTTAACTCGAAAGGATGTTCTACGTTCGGCGCTTCATACTTTTACTGAAGTGGTAACACAACCAAATTTTGACAATAAATACTTATCAAGAGAAAAAAGACAAACATTAAGATCTATTCTTGCATCTAAACAATCTCCAGCAAAAGTTGCAGCACTTGCATTTGATAAGGCGGTATTTGGCAAGCATCCATATGCACACAACAAGATTGGCAATGAAAAAACCATAGATAACATAAATATTCAAGATCTGAAAAAACACTATAAGCAATACTACGTGGCTAAAAACTTAACAATTGCACTGGTTGGAGATATATCAAAAGCCAAAGCTAAACAAGTGGCTAGACAAATTTCTGCAGGTCTTAATATCGGCTCTAAACCAATAAAAAATCCAATTATTACACCGCTTAAAGAGGCTAAAAAAATTCATATAGAGTTTCCATCAAAGCAAACTCATTTATTAATTGGGCAAAGTGGCATAAATAGAGCTCATCGGGATTATTACCCTTTGTATTTAGGCAATCATTTATTTGGCGGTAGTGGTTTAAGTTCAATTCTAAGTGAAGAAATACGTGAGAAAAATGGCTTAGCATATTCAACCTCAAGTTATTTCACCAAGATGAGGTCTAATGGTTATTTTTTGGTTAAGTTGCAAACAAAAAATTCACAAATAGATAAAGCGAAAAAACTTGCTATAAATACTTTGGATAAGTTTGTTAATGAAGCTACTGATGCTGAATTATTGCAAGATGCAAAAGATAATATTATTGGTGGCTTTGCATTAGAAACTGCAAGTAATTCAAATATCCTTACTTATCTGTCAATTATAGGATTTTACGATCTACCACTTGATTATCTGTCTAGTTTTATTAATAAGATAAAAAATATCAAATCTGTTGATGTGCAAAGGGCTTTTGACAAGCTAATTGATATGAATAAATTAATTGTATTGACGGTTGGCAGTCAAAAATAGATTAAAGAAATTATTCAGCAAGCAAGGCTTGCTGAATAATTAGGTTGTTTTAATTTTTTGCTAAATTTATTAAATATGTCGATAAAATACGGTAAAAATAGCATAAAAGAGGCTAAAAAACGATAAATTTATGTTATTTTATGCTTCTAAATTAACTAATTTTAATTTTTTTCTAATTTTTTTGTGGAAAGTGTAGAGTTATTATTCTCATATGGCACTCTGCAACAAACTAAAGTGCAGATTGATAACTTTGGTAGAGAGTTAATAGGTTTTAGCGATGCTCTTGTAGGTTATAAATTAAGAACTATTGAAATAACAGATGAAGATGTAATTAGTATTAATGGCAGATGTCAGCATCAAATTGCTATTGCAACATGTGATTGTAGCGATAGGATTGATGGCATGGTATTTGAAATAACAAAAGACGAGCTTGACTTTGTTGATAAGTATGAAGTAACTGATTATATGAAAGTTGAATGTAGACTAAAGTCAGGAAAAAATGCTTGGGTTTATGTTTGTTCCAATAATGATATAAACGAATAACTATAGTAGTACTTTTTCAATTGATACTGAGTTTATAAAATCCTTTTTCCAATTTTTACCTAGAGTTTCTTTTGCAATTACCTCAATTGGGTAAACAGGCTTTATTCCAGTTGTATTTTTATAGCGTGATAAGCCTTGTCTACAAGCAGGGCATGTAGTTAATATTTCAATATTTTTGGATTTTGAATTGCCAGTAAGTTTATTTAAATCTTTTTTAATTTCATTTTCTTTTTTAAACTTAACCTGTTTGGCGATATCACTTCTAGCCACAGCAAATGTTCCTGCTTCGCCACAGCACCTGTCATTAGGCACTACATCTGTTCCAATAATTTTGCTAATAATATTTGCTGAGTCGTCTGATTTAATTGGATCATGGCAAGGGGCGTGATACAGATAGTTGTTTGAATTGTTATTAATTTTTACTCCACTATCTAGCAAATACTCATGAATATCTAACAATTTTGAGTCTTTAAAAATATCGCTAAGTTCATAAGTTAATAGTTGATCGATACATGTGCCACATGAAGTAATTACATGCTTAATATCAAGGTAGTTAAGAGTATTAGCCATACGATGAAATAACACTCTATTGTTAGTAGATATAACCTTACCTTGTTTGATGTCGCCACTAGAGGTTTGTGGATAGCCACAACAAAGGTAGCTAGGAGGTAGAACTATACGCACACCTTGGTTATAAAGTAGGGCGATAGTAGCAAGTCCAATTTGTGAATATAGACGCTCAGATCCACACCCGGGGAAATAAAAAACACTAGGCGAGCCATCATTTGATTTTTCTGGATGTGCTAGAATCGGCAGAGTTCCAGAATCATTTATTTTTAATAAATCTCTAAGAGGCTTAAGACCAGTATCTGCTGGAAGTGGCTTATCTAATATTGTAATTAGTTCAGTGCCAAAACTAGGCTTGCCGATAGTTTTTTCAGGTTTTTTCTTGATAAATGGCTTTGCAACTCTACTGGCAATATTTTGAGCTTTGTATGCATAATCAATTAAAACTTTTTTTACCAAGCGAATGCGCCATGGATTAGTCATATTCAAATAGGCAATTGAAGTTTTGGCTGCAATATTAACTTGTCTTTGATTTTGATTTTTTAAGATGTTTTTCATCTTAATACTAACATCACCAAAGTCAATATTTACTGGACATGGAGTTGAACAACGATGGCAAATCGTACAATGATCGGCCACATCGTTAAACTCATCAAAATGGTCAACTGAAATTCCACGACGAGTTTGTTCTTCGTATAAAAATGCCTCAGATACTAGATTAGAGCCAATAATTTTATCTCTTGGAGAGTAAAGCAAGTTAGCCTCAGGAACATGTGTTGTGCATACACTCTTACATTTTCCACAACGTAGGCAAGACTTAACCATGTCATTTATCTCGCCAATTTCACTGCTTTCAAGAATAAGAGCCTCTTGTTCAACTAAGCGTAGAGAAGGGGTGAATGCATTATCTAGTCCAGAACCAGGCATAAGTTTGCCGGCGTTAAAGCTATTGTACGGGTCGATTTTTTGCTTATAGTTTATAAATTCTTCTTTAATGTCATCTGCTAGATATTGATATTTTGTTAGGCCAATTCCATGTTCGCCAGAAATTGCACCACCAAGATCTTGTGAAAGTTGCATAATCTCATCAACCACACTTTCAGCGCTGTGCAACATTTTAGTATTGTGTGAGTGTACTGGAATATTTGTATGTACATTGCCATCACCAGCATGCATGTGGGTTGCGACAAATAATCTTTCTTCACGGTACTTAGTATGAACTTGTTTAATTTTATGGCGAATTTGTTCAAGTGCTTCACCCATAAGTAGATTATTAATAGGTTTAGCAAATTCTTTAATATAGGAAATAACAATCTCACCGGTTTGAATAGCTTTAAAAGTTTGCTTGTTATTAAGTGAGTTTAATAATTTTTGCCAATTTGCCTCAACAGTGTTAGCCACATCTATGGCAGATATGATTTTGTCGTGAATTAGGCTAGATTTAGTATTGATGTTATTTAAATATTTTCTAACCTCTTGAAGAATTGTTAGTTTGTTTTCAATTGATAGTCGAATATTAATAAATTCAACACCGTCACTATACTCAGCAAGTTTTTCAAGCGGAATAACAACATCTTCATTAATTTTAAAAGCATTGGTGTGTGCTGCAATTGCAGCAGTATTTGCCCGATCTTTCCAGAAGGTTTGACGCTTATTTGCAAGCTTAGCAACAAAACATTCACCCTCTAAAGAGGTAGTTATATCGACTATTTTTTCAATATATTCATCTAATTCAAATTGTGAATGGCTTGAGATATCAATAAGCAGTACCATTTTTGGCAGTTCTGCACGATTAGCTTTTGTAGTGTAGTTAACAGCTTTAATATATCTAGCATCAAGATGCTCCATGCCAACTAAGTCAACATCACTACAAGTATCAACACAATCTTTAATTTGAACAATTGCAGAGGTTGCTTTATGCGAGTCATGACCAAAAAACTCTAAACATAAGGTGTTTATATGCTCAAGTGGTTTATGCAATACAAAGCATGCAGAAGTAATAAAACCGTCACAACCTTCTTTTTGTATACCTGGAAGACCGCCTAAAAATTTATTGGTTACATCTTTACCGAGGCCACGTTTGCGCATATCACTGGTATTAAGAGTAATAGTTTCTGTACGCACTACCTCTTTGGCATTATCATCAAGATAATTTATTTTGAAACTAACATTGTCAAGTAATTGTATTTTGTCTTGGTTGTGATCAAGTCTTTCGACTTTAATCCAATTACCATCAGGCATAACCATTTTCCAAGATAAAAGATTATCTATTGTAGTTCCCCATCTAAGAGCTTTTTTACCTCCGGCATTCATCGCTACATTGCCACCAATTGTGCAAGCATCTTGAGATGTTGGATCTACTGCAAAAACCAAACCTTTTTCTGCTGCTGTTTCACTAACACGTTTGGTTACAACTCCAGCCCCAACGTTAACTGAATACAAGTTATCATTTGATTCTATATCTTCAATAAATGATAATTTTTCGGTATTAATTGCAGCACTTTGACTACTTAAAGGGATGGCACTTCCAGTATATCCAGTGCCTCCACCTCGAGGAATAATACTTAATCCAAGCTCTATGCAGACTTTAACAACATCTCTAACTTCTTTTTCTGAATCTGGAGCAATAACTACCTGAGGGTATTCAACCCTCCAGTCAGTTGCATCAGTTGAGTGTGATGAACGCGATAGTGCGTCAAAACGAATATTGTTTTTATTGGTAACTTTTAATAGTGCCTTTTCAACTCGTTCTTTATTGTTTTTAAATTCACTTAAACAATGTTTAAATCCATCTACAGCTTGATCGGTTGCTTTTAATAGATTTAGAACTTTCTCATTGCCATTGGCTCGAGATCGAATAAGATCAAGTCTTGAATATAGTGCTGTTGTTAACTGTTGCCAACGACGCCTATTTTTAATTAAGTCTTCTTGTAGATATGGGTTTCTATTAACTACCCACATATCACCAAGTACTTCAAATAGCATTCTAGCACTACGACCAGTGTTACGATCTTCACGTAGTTGGTTTAGAATCTCCCACGAATCATCGCCAAGAAAACGACAAACAATCTCTTTGTCAGAAAAAGATGTGTAGTTATAGGGGATTTCGCGATATTGATCCAAGTCTTGAATGAGTAGTAATAAACTGAATTTATTTTACTATGAGACCTTTACATAAATAT
>CAYOFV010000035.1:0-12534 GCA_964403565.1 uncultured Piscirickettsiaceae bacterium
TAGTTAACTCTGCATATTTTTCAATTGGATAAATTTTGGATTTAAATGATGCGCCTGGTATGAGTAAAGCATTTGGTTTATCTTTAGATAGTTCACTAAACTTAGGCTTACAACTTGAATACAAAAAGGGCTTCTTATCCAAAATATCATCATTCGAAATATTAAAATTCAAAGCACTTGTCATAACAAAAACATTGCGTTTAATGATATTTTCTGAGTAGTCAATCTTGCAAGTATGTGTATAAAATTTGGCAGCGAAAGATTCACGTAGGGATTCTTTATCAAATCCAAAAGTTACATCTGATGGAATAAAACGAGAGACAACGGCGGATTTAACCAAGCCTTGTGCATCAATTACAATATCGTATTTTGGTAATTTTCTAAGTTTTTTAAATTCTTTAAATAAAAGTTTGAAAGATTTTTGTTGCTTTGCTTTTTTAATACTAACTGTATGAATTTGATTAATATCTGGATTGCCAGCTAAAATATCTTTAAAGCCTTGTTCAACTATCCAATCAATAATCGCATCAGGATGATGTTTTTTAATAAACTGCAGTGCAACCATGGCATGAATAATATCCCCAAGTGCTGATAGTTTTACAATTGCAATTTTCATAAAATGGATTTTACTACGTGCACCGCACAATATATTAGTATGAGTGTTTAATGATATAATTTGCGCATTATTTTTTCGTTATGAATTATGAGCGACAACAGTCCTGTAGAAACAACTAATTTTATTCGCAACCAAATAAATGAAGATTTAGATTCAAATCTACACTCATCAATTCAAACGCGCTTTCCTCCTGAGCCAAATGGCTATTTACATATCGGCCATGCAAAATCAATTTGTTTAAATTTTGGTTTAGCGCAGGACTATAACGGCAAGTGCAATCTTCGATTTGACGACACTAATCCTGCCAAAGAGGATATGGAATTTGTTGATTCTATCAAAAATGATGTTAAATGGCTAGGGTTTGAATGGGATGGTGAAATTCAATATAGCTCTAATTATTTTCCAAAATTTTATGAATACGCTATTGAGCTGATTAACAAAGGTTTGGCTTATGTGTGCTTTCTCAATGCAGAGCAAACTCGTGAATACCGTGGGACATTAAAAGAAGCAGGAAAAAATAGCCCTTACAGAGACATCACAGCAAAAGAAAATTTAGAACTGCTTGCCAAGATGAAAGAAGGCAAATTCTCTGAGGGCGAATGCGTGCTTCGCGCCAAGATTGATATGGCTAGTTCGTTTATGTGTATGCGTGATCCTACGCTATACCGCATTCGTTTTGATAAACATCACCAAACTGGCAATGATTGGCGCATTTACCCAATGTATGATTTTGCACATTGCATCAGTGATGCAATTGAAGGAGTAACGCATTCGTTGTGTACGCTCGAGTTTCAAAATAATCGACACCTTTATGACTGGATTTTAGATAATCTGGATGAATTCAACAAACCTGATCGTCCACATCAGTATGAATTCTCACGCCTTAATCTTGAATACACAGTTATGTCGAAGCGCAAGCTGCAGCAATTAGTTGAAGATGAATTAGTCGAAGGCTGGAATGATCCACGCATGCCAACAATATCTGGGCTACGTCGTCGCGGCTACACTGCAGCTTCAATTCGAGATTTTTCTGATCGAATTGGCATCTCTAAAGTTGACAGCATGACAGATATGAAAATTTTAGAAGATGCTGTACGTGATGATCTTAATAAAATCGCACCACGCACCATGGGTGTCATCGACCCTATTCGAGTAATTATCGAAAATTATCCAGAAGATCAAGTAGAAACATTGCAAGCGCCAATTCATCCGCAGAATGAAAGCATGGGCAAGCGTGAGATTTTCTTCTCACGAGAGTTGTATATCGACAGAGCAGACTTTGAAGAAGTAGCGCCAAATAAAAAATTTAAACGCCTAGCAATTAACAAAGAAGTGCGCCTGCGTAATGCTTATGTCATCAATGCCACAACCTTTGATACAGATTTTGATGGCAATATTACTACCGTTTATGCGACTTATGATGCCGATACATTGGGTAAAAATCCAGCTGATGGACGCAAGGTTAAAGGCGTAATTCATTTTGTAGAGGCTAGCAAAGCACTGCGAGCTGAATTTAGACTATACGATCGATTATTTACTTTGGAAAACCCTGGAAAAAATGATCATTTTGAAGAATTAATCAACCCAGAATCATTAGTGGTGACTTACGGTATGGTTGAACCTACCATGGCTGGTGCTAAAACGGAAGTGGCTTATCAATTCGAGCGTGAAGGTTATTTCTGCAGAGACAGTCAATCACCTAATGAGATTATCTTTAACAAAACCGTAAGTTTGAGAGATACTTGGAGTAATTAACTCAAATCTTTTAGCCACTGTGAAACAGTATCAATTTCATTGTATTTAGTTAAATCAATTTGCAATGGGGTAACGGACACATAATGATTAGCAATGGCGTGAAAGTCAGTTCCCACACCGTTATCAGCCTCTTTTCCATTTTCACCTATCCAGTATAAAGACGGGTTTTCTTCATCTTGGACACTAGGCTCCGACATATGTCGTTTACCGAGGCGCGTTGTTTGAAAGCCTTTAATATTATCAATTGATACATCAGGAATATTAACATTAAGCACAGTATCATGCGAAAGTTGCGAAGTGTGAATTTGATTAACAACTTGTAGTGCAATCCTGCCAGCTGTGTCAAAATTCTTGCCCTCCCAACTTGCCAATGAAAAGGCTATTGATGGCAAACCCAAAAAACGCCCTTCTATTGCGCCCGCAACCGTACCTGAATAAATAACATCATCTCCCAAATTGGGGCCAAAATTAATGCCGGTGACTACCAAGTCGATATCTTCATCTAAGAAACCGCATAATGCCAAATGCACGCAATCAGATGGAGTGGCATCGATATTATAAACATTCTCACTATGCTTAATTGGCTTAAGTGGTCTGTCCAAAGTAAGAGAACTACTGGCTGCAGACTTGTTTTTACTAGGCGCCACGACTACCACTTCATGGTCTTTAGCAAGATACTTTGCTAATGATTGAATGCCTTCAGCCTCAACACCATCATCATTACTTATAAGTATTCTCACGAAATATTTAGCGAAATTTTATCTTTCTTCACGCCAACTTTAACTGTGCCACCATCAAGTAATTTTCCAAATAGTAGTTCATCTGCCAATGGTTTTCTAATTTGCTTTTCGATTAAACGTGACATTGGGCGTGCGCCCATTTTTGCATCATAGCCATTCTTGGCAAACCATTGTCGAGCTGCATCGGAGACAATTAATGAGACATTTTTATCCTCAAGTGCTGATTCAAGTTCAAATAAGAATTTATTCACCACAAAAATAATAGTTTCTTCATTCAAGCTATTAAAGTAAATCACTTCTGAAAGTCGATTTCTAAACTCTGGGGTAAAGGCTTTTTTAAGCTCACCTTTATAGTCAAGCGCATGATCTTGCTCACTAAAACCAATAGATGCACGCTGAACACTTTGTGCACCAGCATTTGATGTCATTACTAAAATCACATTTCTAAAATCAACCTCTCGTCCATTTGCATCAGTCAGCTTGCCGTTATCCATAACTTGCAACAACAAGTTAAAGATATCAGGATGGGCTTTTTCAACCTCGTCAAGCAATAAAACTGCATACGGATTAGAATTAACTGCTTCAGTTAATAAACCACCTTCATCATAGCCAACATAGCCTGGTGGCGATCCTATCAGCTTAGATACTGAATGACGCTCCATGTATTCACTCATATCAAAGCGCAATAATTTCACGCCCATAATACGGGCTAACTGCTTGCAGATTTCTGTTTTTCCTACCCCGGTTGGTCCGGCAAACAAAAAAGCACCCATGGGCTTATCTTCATGTGCCAAGCCAGATCTTGATAGTTTGATTGCGGTAGATAAGCTTTCTACTGCTAAGTCTTGACCAAAAACACCCAATTTAAGCTCTTGCTCTAAATTTTTAAGTAGTGATTTATCATCATTGGTCACTTGCCTTGATGGAATTCTCGCTAGCTTAGCAATAATATTTTCAATATCATTGACACCAATATTAATTTTACGCTTTGATTTTGGCTGAATTTGTTGCAATGCGCCCACCTCATCAATCACATCAATGGCCTTATCTGGCAAGCGGCGATCAGTCATATAACGGTGTGATAATTCAGCAGCAGAGGATAACGCAGCGGCAGAATATTTAACTTTGTGATGCTCTTGATAATATTTTTTAAGCCCGTGCAGAATCTTAACTGTATCATCCACCGAAGGCTCCTCAATGTCAATTTTTTGAAAACGGCGCGTCAGTGCATGATCTTTTTCAAACACTTTACGATACTCTTCATATGTGGTTGAGCCCATGCATTTTAGCGAGCCGTCTGCCAAAGCTGGCTTTAATAAATTTGAAGCGTCAAGTGACCCTCCAGAAACCGACCCTGCGCCAATCAGCGTATGAATTTCATCAATAAATAAAATGGCGTGTGGTATTTTTTCAAGATCTGTTAAAACTGCTTTTAAGCGTTTTTCAAAATCACCTCGATATTTAGTGCCAGCAATCAAAACACCAATATCAAGCGAGTAAATACTGGCATCTTTTAAAACTTCTGGCACTTTCCCATCTACAATCTTTTTGGCAATACCTTCGGCAATTGCTGTTTTACCAACACCAGCCTGCCCAACAAAAAGCGGATTGTTCTTGCGCCTACGTGAAAGCACTTGAACTGTACGAGATACTTCTTCTTCTCTACCTAAAAGAGGGTCGATCTTTCCTTCCTTGGCTTTTTGGCAAAGATTAGTTGTATACTTTTCTAGCTCTGTTTTTTTAACTTTTTGTTTATCATCTTCAATTCTTGGCGAATCTGGAGCGTGCTCCACACCATGAGATGAGATGTTTTCCATAACTTCAAGTCTGGAGATATTGTTAAATTTTAGCAAATAAACAGCGTGCGATTCTTTTTCAGAAAAAATACTTACTAGTACATTCATTGCATATACGGTATTTTTCTGTGCAGATTGTGCTTGATATACACTGCGTTGCAGAACTCTTTGAAACCCAACAGTAGGCACAATATCTATATCTGAATCTTGAGGAATAAGTGGAGTATGAGAATTAATATATTCATCCAGCTCATCACGCAACTCATCAACATTTACACGTTTATTACGCAAGAAGCTAACCACCTCTTCCATATTTAAAAGCGCCAAAAGTAGGTGCTCAACAGTAACATACTCAAGGCGATTATTACGCGCTTGAGTCATAATAAAGTTAATTTCTTGTTGTAATCCAGTTTCAATCATATCGTTAATTATAGCAAATTATGCATTTATCTCTCTAATTACACACATAAGCGGTTGTTCATTTTTTCTAGAAAACTCGATAACCTGTGATACTTTAGTTTGGGCAATATCGTGTGAATACGTGCCACAAACCTCTTCTCCATCAATATGCACTTTAAGCATAATAGCATGTGCCTGCTCTTCATTCTTGGCGAAAAATTTTGTTAGTACCTCAACTACAAAATCCATAGTTGTATAGTCATCATTTAATAACAGCACCTGAAACCTATTTGGTGCTTTAATTTTAGACGTTGAAGTTTGTGCTAGAGTTTTTGCCATATTAATGAGCTGATTTTCTTTGTAGTAAAATTAATGCAAATATTAAAGCCACAATAGATGGAATAAACACTGTTATTAAATGATTTAATTCAAAACGCAAGGATAATATTCCTACAATTCTTGACATTAACTCAAAAAACAAACTTAGCATTAATCCAAAAAATATTTTTTTACCTAGTGAGGAGTCACGTAAAGAGCCAAAAATAAACATCATAGAAAATACTGCCATGGCCATAAGGGTTATCGGCTTAACCAAACGTTTATATAATTCAATTTCAAAAACATCAGTTGAAAGATTATTTTCTAATAAAAAATTAATTTGTTTATACAAATTCCAACTTGACAATTCATTTGGTTCTTTTTTTAAATCATTTAATAAATTTCTATCAAAAGATACTTGTATATTCAAATTTTCAGAACTATCTTTTAAATAATTAGTGGTTTTTTCATTGTAATCCAATCTATAACTATTTGTTTTTTTTAAATTTATATTTTTTTTATCAAAAATAGCTATATCAGAAACAACTACAGACTCTAGTTTGTTAGAATCGGAAAGTTTTATCATAGTTGCGTCTTTAAATAAACGACCATCAAAACTCTTCTTAACATAAATAATTAAATCTTTGTCTCTTATCCAGAACCCTTGTTGATCTGTAGCTATAACATTTTCACCTAATGCTTTTGATCTGTATTTTTCTGCATACTCTGTAGTAACAGGTGCAATAAATTCACCAATCAACACAACTATAAAAGTAAATGCAATAGATGTCTTAATTACGGAAAATGTTATATTTGAAATTGATTTTCCTGAGGATCTATATATAACAAGCTGTGATGTTGAGGCTAAATGACCTAGTGCTATAATAGATCCTAACAATATAACAACCGTATAATGCGAATACATTACTGCAAATAGGTCAAGTAATACATAATATCCTGCAGAAAAAATAGTATAGTCTGCTCGCCCAATTAATTTTATTTCGTCAATAAAATTAAAAAATGCATATATACCAAGCCAAATCAACATTACAACCATCGTATAAGATGCCATGGTTTTAACAATGTAGCGATCTAAAATTTTCATTAAAATATCAATACTTTAAAAGCTTTTATAAACAAGCACTATTATGACAAATATTCACAGCGATAAAATTCTAATTCTTGACTTTGGTTCACAATATACCCAGCTAATAGCTCGTCGTATTCGTGAAATCGGCATTTACTGTGAATTATTTCCTTATGATGTAGATATTAACTTTATTAAAGAATTCAAGCCTAAGGGTATTATTTTATCTGGTGGCCCTGATACTGTTAGCAACGATGATTCAGCTCGAGCTCCACAAATTGTATTTGATTTAGGTGCTCCGGTACTTGGTATTTGCTACGGCATGCAAACTATGGCTATGCAGCTTGGTGGTGATGCAACTTCAGCTGATAAACACGAGTATGGATTTGCACAGGTTCGTGCTCGCAATCACTCGCCACTACTTAGTGATATAACTGATGATGTAAATGACAAAGGCCATAGTTTGCTTGATGTATGGATGAGTCATGGCATTGAAGTTACTGAGCTTCCATCAGGCTTTGAGCGTATCGCCTCAACCAACAATTGCGCTATTGCCGGCTTTGCCAATACGCAAAAAAATTATTATGGTTTGCAATTTCACCCAGAAGTAACACACACTAAACAAGGAAAAAGAATTTTAGAACGCTTTGCAGTAGATATTTGTAATTGCGATAAACAATGGACTACTGATAATATTATTGAGGATTTAGTACAAAATCTTAAACAGCAAATTGGTGATAATAATGTACTACTTGGACTATCTGGAGGTGTAGATTCATCAGTGGTAGCAGCGCTACTACATCAAGCAGTTGGTGATCAACTAACTTGTGTATTTGTTGATAATGGCTTACTTCGCCTGAATGAAGGTGATGAAGTAATGCATACTTTTGCTGAAAATATGGGTGTTAAAGTTATTCGTGCAAATGCGCAACAAAAATTCTACAATGCACTTGCAAATGAAGACGAGCCAGAAGCTAAACGCAAAATTATTGGCCATGCGTTTATTGAAGTATTTGAAGAAGAGGCTCGTAATTTAGAAGATATTAAATTCTTGGCACAAGGCACTATCTACCCTGATGTAATTGAGTCAGCCGGTGCAAAGTCAGGCAAAGCCAAAGTTATTAAATCTCACCACAATGTTGGCGGACTACCAGAAGATCTTAAATTTGATTTAGTTGAACCACTTAAAGAACTGTTTAAAGATGAAGTACGAACTATCGGTGTAAAACTTGGCATTCCAGCACATATGCTTTATCGTCATCCATTTCCTGGTCCCGGTCTAGGGGTTAGAATTCTTGGCCAAGTTAAAAAAGAATATGCAGATATCTTGCGTGAAGCTGATGCAATATTTATGGATGAGTTGTATAAAAATAATTTATACGATAGTGTTAATCAAGCGTTTACTGTATTTCTACCGGTTAAGTCAGTAGGTGTTACTGGAGATGAGCGCCGTTACGATTATGTAGTTGCTTTAAGAGCAGTTGAAACTATCGACTTTATGACTGCTCGCTGGGCACACCTTCCGTATGATTTCTTAGATATTGTTTCTAACCGAATCATGAACGAAATTACTCGTGTATCTCGTGTTGTCTACGACATCTCCGGCAAACCACCAGCTACAATTGAGTGGGAATAACACGAAGTCTTTTTGTGTTTTTCGTTGTTAAATATAACAAAACACTCAATCACATAGTTATGGTGGCTATGCTTAATCGTATTTTGTTATATTTGCCTAGCAAAACTTAAAAAATACTGGTGTTATAATTTTTTATATATGAATAAAATTCATGAAAAATGGATGAAATTAGCAATTCAGCAAGCCTTGCTTGCTGAAAAAATAGGAGAGGTTCCTGTCGGTGCGGTTTTAGTGCAAGATAATAAACTTATAGCTCAAGCGCACAATCAATCAATATCAAATAATGATCCAACTGCGCATGCAGAGATCCAAGTTTTGCGCAAAGCCGGAGAAACTCTTGAAAATTATCGACTGCCTAATACTACTTTGTATGTCACGTTAGAGCCTTGCACTATGTGCTTAGGCGCTATGGTTCATGCGCGAGTGTCAAAGGTTGTGTTTGGTGCATACGATAAAAAAACTGGTACATGTGGATCATGTCAAGATCTATCTACTAGTGAATGCTTTAATCATAAAATTAATATACAAGGCGGTATTTTAGAAAATGAATGCTCAAATATGATTTCTCAATTTTTTTCCAATCGCAGAAAACCTAAAAAACTAAAATATTATTAACTTAATGACTAAAATTTACACACTATAAGACTGTGGGGATTCTTTGTTTTTTATTATTTAAAGAGGTCCTTAAATGCGACAAATTATTTTTATATTTATTACTTTTCTTTCAACTCAGATCCTATCGGAAAATACTTCAATTGGAACTAATGCACTACTCAATAACTCTACTGGTAGTAAAAATGTAGCAGTTGGAGATTCTGCAATGAAGAATAACACTAGTGGCCTTAATAATACTGCTATTGGTTACTTTGGACTACGTAACAATACTACTGGCAAACAAAATACAGGAGTTGGTAGTTATTCACTTCGCTATAATACAACCGGCAATGATAATACTGCAGTTGGCTTTGAATCACTCAAATACAATACAAAGGGTGATAAAAACACTGCAGTAGGCAATTACGCCTTACAAGATAATACTTCTGGTACAAGCAACACATCTATAGGTAACTATGCTTTATCTGATAACACTGTAGGTGATAAAAATACAGCCGTTGGTAACTATTCACTACGTAGCAACACATCAGGCAATGACAACACATCAACGGGAAATTATGCAATGCGTGATAATACTTCTGGATCTGACAATACTGCCAATGGTAATTACGCCCTTAGAAATAACACAACAGGATCCAACAATACCGCACTCGGCAACCAAAGCATGAAGGCTAACACCACCGGCGGATTCAACACTGCAATTGGTGATGATTCTCAACTTGCAAACACTACTGGATCATACAACGTATCGAATGGTAATGGCACGCTTAACAGTAGTAATGGCGATAGCAACACGGCCATTGGTTATCGCGCTGGATACACTAATACCACCGGATCAAACAATGTGTTCATTGGACATAAAGCTGGCTACAATGAAACTGGATCAAACAAACTTTATATATCTAATAGTGACACTGCATCACCACTAATTCATGGAGATTTCTCCTCGCAAGAGGTAACTATAAATGGAAATTTAACCATTAATACTCTCAAAGATACATCAGGTAACAGTATGATTCGCACAGTTGGCAATGTTGTACATATTGGTGCCAACTCATTTACCATTGAAGATAGTTCAACCTCAAGCAGTGGTAAAGATGAAATAGCCTCTAGTATTAACGAGCTTCAAATAGGCACCAGTACTTCTCACAATACAACAGTCAAAGGTACATTAACTGTACAAACCCCAACTAGTGATTATCATGCTGCAACCAAAGTTTATGTTAACAGTATCGTTAGTGGTAATACAAATCTAATTAATCGCAATAAAAATGGTATTGCACAAATAGCAGCAATGTCAAATTTAACTAGTGCTCCACCAGGAAAATCTCACATTAGTATGGCAATAGGAAACTTTGATGGTGTAGATGCTATAGCTTATGGATATTCACATCATAATGAAAAACATGATGTTATTTTTAATTTCCAAGGATCTGAATCGGGAGAAACAAGTAGCAGATCAATCGGCTTTGGATATAGTTTTTAAAAATTTAGAAAATAATCAAAATAAGTATATTTATGCTTATTTAGACCTATAAAACCCTTTAAAAACAAAGATTTATCGCGTTTTTAAAGGTTTTTTTACTGTCAAATTATCTGAAATTCAAAAATTTCGGAAATTCTTTAAATAGATTTTTTTGATATATTTAGCGAGTATTTTTACTGCATTTATAAGTAAATAGATTATTTAGAGCGTATTTTTTTTGCTTTATTTCTAGGCAAATTTATTTTCTATCGCTGGGATCATACAACTCAGTATGTGACCAAGTAGAACATAAATTTAACAACGAAATAATCAAAAAGACGAAGTTTAAACGGTGTACATTCCACCGTTGACGTGCAGTGTTTGGGCTGTAATGTAAGACCCACTGTCACCCGCTAAAAACAACACACTCTGTGCAATTTCGTCAGCCGTACCAAGTCGGCCCATTGGGATTTGTTTAGATAGTGCCTCTTTTTGCTCTTCTGGCAATGCATCTGTCATGTCAGTTTTGATAAAACCAGGTGCTACTGCATTAACAGTAATACCACGTGGACCAACTTCACGAGCTAACGACTTTGTAAAACCCATAATGCCAGCTTTAGCAGCGGCATAATTGGTTTGTCCAGCATTGCCCATTGCGCCCACAACTGAGGCAATTGAAATAATACGGCCTGCTTTTTTCTTCATCATGCCGCGAAGAACTGCTTTTGACATTTTGTAAACTGATGCAAGATTAGTATTCATAATTGCATCCCACTCATCTTCCTTCATACGCATAAGTAGATTGTCACGAGTGATACCAGCATTATTAATTAATATATCAATCGCTCCATAAGTATCTGTGATATTTTTCATCACCTCGGCAATTTGGTCATTGTCAGTAACATTAAGTGCCATACCTGCGCCTGTAACACCATTATCTTTTAATGTAGCACTGATTGCATCTGCGCCAGAATCACTTGTTGCTGTGCCAATCACAGTTGCGCCCGCACTGCCTAAGGCAAGTGCAATTGCTTGACCAATACCTCTACTAGCTCCAGTTACTAGTGCAATTTTTCCTTCTAAACTCATTACTTAATCTCCTCTAATACTTTTTGCATGCTTGCTGAATCAATTACAGCATTTGCAGTTAATGATTTATCAATTCTACGTGTAAGTCCGGCTAATACTTTTCCTGGGCCAGACTCAATTAACTTTTCAACACCAGATTCTGCCATTGTTTGTACAGTTCCTGTCCATAGTACTGGCTTGTGTAGTTGTGCGACTAGCTTTGCGCGCATATCATTTTCATCAGTTGCTTTTGCCTTATCAAAATTATGCAAAACATCAACACTTCCCATTGAGAATTCAGTTTGATTAACAGCATTTGCAAACTCGGCTGCCGCATCATCCATCAGTGAACAATGTGAAGGTACACTTACTGGAAGCACAACTGCACGCTTGGCACCGGCTGCTTTCATAGCTTCGCACGTTGCATCTACCGCATCCTTATTGCCAGCAATTACTACCTGACCTGGAGAGTTAAAATTAACCGCCTCAACAACACCTTCGTCAGAATAATTATTGCAAATTTCTACAACTGTATCATCATCAAGACCAAGAATGGCTGCCATTGCGCCCACACCAGCTGGAACTGCTGATTGCATAAGTTCTGCACGCTTTCTAACTAATTTAATACCATCAGCAAAGTCAAGTGCGCCAGATGCCACTAATGCTGTATATTCACCAAGACTATGTCCCGCCATACAAACAGGAGATAAATCAATTTCACTACTTAGTGCTTTATAAGTGGCATAGCCTGCAGCCAACATTGCAGGTTGTGTATTTTGAGTTTGATTAAGACCATCTTGATCTTCTTGGGTTAGTTGCCACAGATCAAAACCTAGTGCGTCACTAGCCTCAGTAAAAACGTCTTTTACCACAGAATAATTTGCAGAAAGATCCTCAAGCATACCAAGTGATTGTGAGCCTTGGCCTGGAAAAACAATTGCGTATTTCATAATAATATAGATAATTAATTTATGTTTATTTTAGACAATAAAAAAGCGCCTTGCGGCGCTTTCTTATAAATAATACTGTTTGGTATTAC
>CAYOFV010000036.1:0-12064 GCA_964403565.1 uncultured Piscirickettsiaceae bacterium
TACAAAACTATACTAAAAACAAGTTTTGATAATTTCTTGAATGTTGCTTGCTGCTGCGTATGGATCGTCAGCATTTTTGATTGGTCTTCCTACTACAATATAGTCTGAGCCAGATTTAAATGCGGTAGCAACATCAACTACACGCTTTTGATCGTCATCATTGGCAACTGGGCGAATGCCTGGCGTTACGGCAATAAGTTTGTTATCTACATATTCTCTTAAAAATGGCACTTCAAGACCAGAAGATACAACACCATCACAACCCGCTTCAAATGCACGACGTGCACGAGAAATAACTAAATCTTGCACATCGCAATCAAAACCAAGATCATCCAAATCACCACGATCAAGACTGGTTAGTGCTGTTACTGCTAGGATTTTAAGATCGCCTTTGTTTTCAGCAGCTTTTTCCATAAGTGCCTGGTTGCCGTGAATAGTGGCAAAAGTTGCACCATATTTACTTAAGCGATTAATGGTTCTACCAACTGTTTCTGGAACATCGAAAAATTTAAGATCAACAAACACTTTTTTATCTTTAGCAATAAGCCAATCCATCAGTTGAAAGTATTGACCAGTCATCAGCATTTCCATGCCGATTTTGTAAAAATTTACACTGTCATCTAGCTGATTAACTAAAGCTTTAGCTTCATCAACTTCTGGAACGTCTAGTGCAAAAATTAGTCTATCTTCAACTTTAATATCTTTCATATTTATCCTTATTTAGAAAATGCTAGCGCCAGAATATCCGTTATCGTGCGCCTTTTTAATCCAGTATTTTGACTTAGCAATATCCTTCTCACCAGTCTTGCCAAGTGCGTAAAAAATTCCTAAATTATACTGTGCTTTAGGGTGTTCTTGATTGGCAGATTTTTTATACCATGCGAATGCTTGATCTAAGTCTTTTTCAATACTTAAACCAAGCTCAAACATGAGTGCATACTCATACTGATATTTTGCATCACCCTGCTGTGCAAGAGATGCGACCTCGTCAAAGGTTTTTTCAATTTTCACTATTCAGATTGAAAAGGAAATACATTTACTCTAACTTTGATTGTATCTGTTGATGGCTTGCTTTTAGTTGTGTAAGTAAACATACGGCCATCGTATTCATACTTAACTTTATAGTGTTTAAGATAATTTTTTGTACTAGTTCTATATCTAGTTTCACAAACCTCTTTAGTAACTACATTACCAGTATTGGATTTAGCAATTTCATCATCATGTGCAAGTGATGCGCCAAGTGCAGCGCCTGCAATGGTCATTGCGTCTTTACCATCGCCTTTGCCAAACTGATTGCCAATAAGTCCACCAAATAAACCACCTATAATTTCATTAGTAGCAGATCCATCACCCGAACCTTGATAAAACTCTTTAACATAACAATCTTGATACGGCTCACGAATAGTGTGCTCTTTATATACTTTATCTACTGAAACAACGGTTGCAGTATCGGTATAACTACCCGCAAAGCTTAATGTTGATGCAAGAACTGCGGGAATAAATAATAATTTTAATTTTTTCATTCTTATACTCCAATAATTATTAATTTGTTGTACTATGCATTCTACTACTAAGTGCAAAATATTTCCATGACTTTAACAACACTTTTTTATATTCACGATCCAATGTGTTCTTGGTGTTATGGATTTAACAATACTTGGAAAAAAGTTAAAAAATCATTACCAAAATCAATTGATGTTAAGTATGTAATCGGTGGTTTGGCTCCAGATAGTAGCGAGCCAATGAGTACTGAGATGCGTGAATATATTCAAAAAAATTGGCAAAAAATTGAAATGAGCATTCCAGAGGTTAAATTTAACTACGATTTTTGGAAAAAATGCATGCCAAAGCGCTCAACCTATCCTGCCTGTCGTGCAGTTATTGCTATAAAACGGCAAAAACCTAGTTTAGAGGTGCAAATGATTGATTTAATTCAAAAATCATACTATCTAGAAGCCAAAAACCCATCAGAAGACAGTACTTTGATTGACCTAGCAAGCAAGTTAGATATCGATATTAAAAAATTTGCAAAAAATCTAAATGATGATAAAACTCAACAAATTTTATTAGAAAATATCAATTTGGCACAAAAACTCGGTGCAAAGAGTTTTCCGTCATTAATACTGCAAGAAGAAGATAGGCTTAAACACATTAAAATTGACTATAACGATAGTGAATTTATCTTAAAGCAAATCATCTCTTGAATTTAACCCATTATCAATCGATAATAGCTTACTTGCCCTCGTAGCTCAGCTGGATAGAGCAGCCGCCTCCTAAGCGGCAGGTCGGACGTTCAAATCGTCTCGAGGGTGCCACCTATATTAAATTAGTGATACAATAAAACTATCAACAATCATTGGAGATAGTAATGTACAAAAAACTAGATATTAAAGCTGTAGCTATTGCTATTGGACTTATGTGGTCAGTTGCAATTTTATTGGTTTCTATTGTTGCTGGATTTTCACAAACCTATCTGCACAATATTGTTGAGTTTTTATCTAGTATTTATATTGGGTATGACTTAAGTTTTGCTGGAGTTATAATTGGTATGACATGGGGATTTGCAGACGCAGGAATTGGTGGTGTTGTATTTGCCTGGATCTATAACAAACTAGCGAAATAACATAGCATCAATGTATAATCAAACGCATATTAATAACTTATAAAACTATTCATGTCTGGTAATTCAATTGGTAAATTATTTACAGTTACAACAGCGGGTGAATCACATGGCGAAGCACTTGTAGGAATTGTTGATGGCTGTCCTCCAGGTATGGAGTTGAGCGAGGCAGATCTTCAAGGTGATCTTGATCTTAGAAAGCCTGGCACATCTCGCCATACAACTCAAAGACGTGAAGATGATTTAGTTAAAATTCTATCTGGCACTTTTGAAGGCAAAACTACCGGCACACCTATTGCACTAATTATTCAAAACACTGATCAACGCTCTAAGGATTATGGAAATATTGCCAATACATTCCGCCCTGGTCATGCTGATTACACTTATGATCAAAAATATGGTTTTAGAGATTATCGTGGTGGTGGTAGGTCTTCTGCACGTGAGACCGCTATGCGCGTTGCTGCAGGTGGAATTGCAAAAAAATATCTAAAAGAAAATTACGGTATTGAGATTAAAGGCTACCTGAAACAACTTGGCCCTATTACTACTGAAAATCTAGATTGGTCTGAAGTGCATAACAACCCTTTCTTTTCTCCTGATGCTAGTAAAGTTAACGAGATGGAAGATTATATGGATGCACTAAGAAAATCTGGAGATTCAATTGGCGCTCGAGTAAATGTTGTGGCAACAAATATGCCAGTTGGCTTAGGTGAGCCAATTTTTGATCGAATGGAAGCTGATATTGCTCACTCAATGATGAGTATTAATGCAGTTAAGGGTATTGAAGTTGGTGCTGGTTTTAACTCAGTTACGCAAAAAGGCACAGAGCATAGAGATGCTATAACTCCTAAGGGTTTTAAATCAAATCACGCTGGAGGTACATTAGGCGGTATTAGTTCAGGTCAGAATTTGGAAGTATCAATTGCACTTAAACCAACATCAAGTTTACGCATTCCAGTTGATAGTATTGACAAAGATGGTAATCCAATTGAGGTAATTACCGAAGGTAGGCATGACCCTTGTGTAGGTATTCGCGCCACCCCTATTGCCGAGGCAATGCTGGCAATTACTGTTATGGATCATGTACTTAGACATCGAGCACAAAATGTTGATGTTAATTGCCCAACTCCTGTAGTTCCATCACAAGCTTAATTTTTAGGTTGAAATTATGTTTTCACTAATAAATAAACACGTCCCAAAAAATGCAAAGAATGATTTTCTCTCAGGACTTACTGTAGCACTAGCACTAGTTCCTGAGGCAGTAGCCTTTGCTTTAGTTGCTCATGTTCATCCGCTAGTTGGCTTATATGCTGCATTTATGGTGGGAATGATTACATCTGTACTTGGTGGTCGCCCAGGAATGATCTCTGGCGCCACAGGTGCTTTGGCAGTGGTTATGGTGGCTCTTGTAGTTGAATACGGGGTAGAGTATTTATTTGCCGCAGTAGTATTAATGGGAATACTACAAATAACATTTGGTTTATTAAAACTAGGTAAGTTTATTCGCCTTGTGCCTCACCCAGTATTTTTGGGCTTTGTAAATGGTTTGGCTATGGTTATATTTTTAGCACAACTTGAGCACTTTAAACTCCCTGGTGGTGGCTGGATTAGTGGTGATGCACTAATGATAATGGCAGGACTTATTCTACTTACCATGGCGATAATTCACTATCTGCCAAAGCTTACTAATGTTGTACCATCAACCCTAGTTGCTATTATTACTGGATCTGCTGTTGCAATTATTTTTAACCTTGATACTAAGACAGTTGGTGATATGGCTTCTATATCGGGAGATCTGCCTAGTTTTGCTATTCCTGATGTGCCGTTTAATCTAGAGACGTTATACATAATTTTGCCTTATAGTATTATTTTGGCACTAATCGGGCTTATTGAATCTCTACTTACACTTAATTTAGTTGATGAGTTAACTGAAACTACAGGTAAGCCAAATAAAGAAAGTATTGGTCAAGGTGTTGCCAATACAGTTACTGGCTTCTTTGGCGGTATGGGTGGTTGTGCTATGGTTGGTCAAAGTATTATTAATATCAAATCTGGTGGTCGAGGTCGTTTATCAGGCTTTATTGCTGGTAGTTTTTTACTGAGTTTTATCTTGCTATTCTCACAATATATTGAGCAAATTCCAATTGCAGTTTTAGTTGGCGTTATGTTTATTGTGGTTATTGGTACATTTGAATGGTGTAGTTTTAGACTAATATCACGCGTACCTCTAGCTGACAGTATTGTTGGAATATCGGTTGCAGTTATCACAGTATTTACTGATCTTGCAATTGCGGTAATTGTTGGTGTGCTTATGAGTGCTATTATCTTTGCATGGCAGCATGCGAAACAAATTTATGTTAAAAAAATTATGGATGAGGATAGTGGTATTAAAACTTATCAAGTAAACGGGGCTTTATTCTTTGCTAATACGCACAACTTCCAAGAGCTATTTACACCTAAAGAAGATCCGGAAAATGTTTTTGTAGATTTTGAAAACTCTAGAGTTATGGATCACTCAGCAATTCAAGCAATTGATAAACTTGCTGAAAGATACAAGCGAGCTGGAAAAGTACTACACCTTAAACATCTAAGTAGTGAATGTAGAGTTTTATTAAAAACTGCTAGAGGTCTAGTTGAGGTTAATGTGTTAGAAGATCCAACATATCACGTCGCAGATGATAAACTTGCTTAAATATTCGACTTGAAAAACTAAAAAATAGTTCATATAATTAAATTATAAAAATTAACAATTACATACAAATAATTATGAAAAAAATAGCTTTAATTTCCGCACTTCTTATCTCTTCAGTAGCAAGTGCACATGACAACTTTAACAACTTCAATCCGTACTTTTTTAACAATGGATTTAATAATAGTTTTTGGAATGATGTAAATCGCCAATTTAGAGACTTTGATTATCAAATGCGCCAAATGCAAGAATCACAAAAATCATTTGGCACTCAAAGTAGAAACTATTTTGACGAAGAGTCAAATAATTACATTCTTGAGATAAAGGTTAAAGGATTAGATAAAGATAATTTCGATGTAGAAACAGAGGATGGGATTATCAAAGTTAAAGGTAAAAGAATATTTGAAAATAGACGAGGAAATGATACGTATAAATCATCTTCTAGTTTTTCACACTCAACATCTCTACCTGAAGATGCTGATGTAGATAATGTTGATGCAAAATTTGAAAATGATACTCTTACTATTACTATTCCTAAACTTGCAGAGCCTAAACCAAAGAGCAAAAAAGTAGAAATTAAATAGCTCTATCTACCCTGTTCATCACCCCATAGTAATTTATGCAACTGTACTTGCATACGCACGTTTAATTGGTTATCTAAAACCCACTGTGCAAGCTTAGTAGGTGATACTTTATCAAATACTGGTGAGAGTAAAACCTCAGCCTTAGTTGGATATTTATCAATTAAATCTTTTGCAAAGTTAAAGTCATCTTTAGATCCAATTACTATTTTTAATTGATCTTTTTTCTCTAATAAATTAATATTTTCATATTTATTCGCATCCTGCTCGCCAGAGCTAGGAGTTTTGATATCCATTACTATCGATACTTTTGGATTAACGTGTGATATGTCGATACAACCGCTAGTTTCAAGTGATATTTGATAGTCTTTCTTAGCTAATGCATCAAGCAAAATATTGCAATTTATCTGCGCCAAAGGTTCACCACCAGTAACACAAACATATTTAGTATTATATTTTTCTACCTCACTAACAATATCATCAATACCGATCAAGTTGTTACCTTTAAATGCGTATTCAGTATCGCAATATGAACATCTAAGCGGACAACCAGTTAAGCGAATAAAAACAGTAGGAAAACCAACTTCACGCGCCTCACCTTGAAGCGAATAGAAAATTTCATTTATATTTAACTTTTCATTCATTGTAAAAATTGCCCATCTTTAAGTGCTTTAATTTTGTTACGTATATCAGCAGCTTGCTCAAATTTTAAATCTTTAGCGTAGTTATACATTTGTTTTTCTAGAGATTTAATTTCCTTAGCAAGTTGCACAGGTGAGAGTTGTTTTTGTATATTTTCCGCATCAACTTCTTTTGCATCATTCGCAGTTATATCAGTATCAAGAATATCTACAATTGGCTTAGACACCCCTTTTGGAATAATATTATTTTTCTTATTGTACGCTTCTTGTTTTGCGCGACGTCTAGTGGTTTCATCCATTGCTCTTTGCATTGATCCTGTAATTCTATCAGCATATAAAATTACCCTGCCATTTACATTCCTTGCAGCACGACCCATTGTTTGAATTAATGATCTTTCAGAGCGCAAAAAACCTTCTTTGTCAGCATCTAAAATTGCTACTAGTGATACCTCTGGAATATCCAAACCTTCACGTAATAAGTTAATACCAACTAACACATCAAATACACCTAGGCGCAAATCACGAATTATCTCTACCCGCTCAACTGTATCAACATCTGAATGTAAGTACCTTACTTTAATATTATGCTCATTTAAATAATCACTAAGCTGCTCAGACATGCGTTTAGTAAGTGTTGTTACCAATACTCTCTCGCCTTGTTTAATAGTTTTATTAATCTCACTTAATAGATCATCAACTTGAGTTTCCACTGGTCTGATATCAATTTCTGGATCTAATAGTCCTGTTGGTCTAACAACTTGTTCGGCAATAACACTTGATACATCAAATTCATATTGTGCTGGAGTTGCTGAAACCAAAATACATTGTGGAACTCGATCTACAAACTCATCAAATTTAAGTGGTCTATTATCAAGTGCTGAAGGTAGGCGAAATCCAAACTCAACTAGAGTTTTTTTACGCGCCCTGTCGCCGTTATACATGCCACCAATTTGTGATACTGTAACATGTGACTCATCCAATATAACTAGTGAATTATCAGGCAAGTAGTCAAGTAATGTTGGTGGTGGCTCGCCTTCTTTTCTACCAGATAGATAGCGCGAGTAGTTTTCAATACCATTGCAGTATCCAAGCTCGCGCATCATTTCCATATCCATATTTACTCTTTGTGTAAGTCTTTGCTCTTCAACTAACTTATTTAAAGATAATAACTCTTTTCTGCGCACTTTTAGCTCAGCTTTAATATTATCAAGCATGGCTAAAATTTTCTCTTTAGGGGTTACATAATGCGTTTGTGGATAGATTGTAACTCTTTGAATGCTTTTAAGTTTTTCACCGGTTAATGGATCAAACCAATATAGCCTTTCAATCTCTTCGTCAAACATCTCAACGCGTAGTGCATTTTCTTCAGAGTCTGCAGGAAAGATGTCAATAACCTCACCTTTAACCCTAAAACTACCACGCATAAGTGCTACATCGTTACGAGTGTATTGCATTTGCGATAGGCGCGACAAAATCTCACGCTGGTTGGTTATCTCACCAACACTCAAATGCAAAAGCATCTGCATATAACTATCTGGATCGCCCAATCCGTATATCGCTGAAACACTAGCAATAATAATTACATCGTCACGCTCAAGTAGCGCTTTGGTGGCGCTAAGTCGCATTTGCTCAATTTGCTCATTAATTGAAGAGTCTTTTTCGATGTAAGTATCAGATGCTGGCACATATGCTTCTGGCTGATAATAATCATAATACGATACAAAATATTCAACCGCATTATTAGGGAAAAACTCTTTCATCTCAGCGTATAGCTGTGCTGCAAGAGTTTTATTTGGCGCCATGATTAAACTAGGCTTTTTGGTTTTGGCAATAACGTTTGCCAATGAAAAAGTCTTACCAGATCCGGTCACTCCTAACAAGGTTTGAAACTTGGCTCCAGAGTTTATTCCGTCGACTAATGTTTTGATCGCCCCAGGTTGATCTCCGGTTGGAGAAAATTGCGATACTAAGTCAAATTTTCTGTCCACTTAGTAGATTTTTTAGTTATCATAAACGCTCAATTTTAATCTAATTTCTATATATCAATATGAGCGAATTTCTAGCAGATCGAGTCGGAAAAGTTAAACCATCAGCCACACTTGCTGTTACTGCAAAAGCTAATGAATTAAAAGCACAGGGTATTTCTATTGTACCAATGGGATCTGGCGAACCTGATTTTGACACACCTATTAATATTCAAAAAGCCGGTATTGATGCGATTAATTCAGGTCAAACACGCTACACTGCTGTTGATGGCACACCTGAGTTAAAACAAGCAATTATTGAAAAATTTAAACGTGAAAATTCACTTGATTATTCTATGACAGAAGTTATGGTTTCATCTGGTGGTAAACAAGTTTTTTACAATCTATGTCAAGCTGTACTCAATCAAGGGGATGAGGTAATTATTCCTGCACCTTATTGGGTTTCATATCCTGATATGGTTATTCTTGCTGATGCAACTCCTGTAATTGTTGAAACTGGATTAGAACAAGATTTTAAAATTACTCCAGAACAACTTGAAGCTAGTATTAATAACAATACCAAACTATTAGTTTTAAACAGCCCTTCTAATCCAACTGGTGCTGTTTATTCAAAAGCAGAACTACAAGCTCTTGCCGATGTATTACAAAAACATCCACAGGTGTTAATTATTACTGATGATATTTACGAACATATTCGCTGGGGTGGCGATAGTTTTATAAATATTGTTATGGCTGATAATGGGTTAAAAGACCGTACTATTATTCTTAATGGTGTTTCCAAAGGGTATGCAATGACCGGCTGGAGAATTGGCTATGGAGCTGGACCTAAAGATATCATTAAAGCCATGAAAAAAATTCAAGGTCAATCAACTTCAAACCCTTGCTCTATTGCTCAAGCTGCTGCATTAGAAGCCCTTAATGGCGATCAAAGTATTATTGGCACTATGGTAGATGCTTTCGAGGAGCGTCACGAATATATTGTAAATGCTCTGAATGAAATTGATGGTGTTGAATGTCCTAGATCACAAGGTGCATTTTATTCATTCCCAAGAGTTGAAGGATTGATTAAACGCTTAGGTTTGAAAGATGATGTTGAATTATCAACTTACTGTCTAGAAAAGCTCAATATTGCTCTAGTGCCAGGATCAGCTTTTGGTGCTCCAGGTTATGTGCGTTTTTCATTTGCCACCAGTATGGATAATATTAAGACCGCTGTGGAAAAATTAGCAGAAGTATAAGTTTTAAATAACAGTTTAAAAACTACCTTCTTTTCTTTTTATGCTTTGCAGAAATGCGATGATGAAAATCATTGTTCTTTCTTTTTGTATTTCTTGGTTTTTGAGTGTCTCTAGATATTGAATAAGGCACTAAATGATTATCACTATTGCCAATTAAATCACTACGCCCCATGCGTTTTAATGCTCGGCGCAATATGTCCCAATTTTTTGGATCATGATAACGCAAAAAAGCCTTATGTAGCTTTCGCTGTTGTCCACTTCTAGGAGTTTTTACCGCCTCTGAATTACTAGTAATTCTTTTAAGTGGGTTTAGTTCACTATGATACATTGCTGATGCAATCGCCATTGGAGTAGGTATAAAAGCTTGGACTTGATCAGGTTTAAAATTATTACGCTTGAGCCATAACGCTAGATTTAGCATATCTTCATCACTAGTTCCAGGATGGGATGAAATAAAGTAAGGGATTAGATATTGCTCCTTACCTGCTTGTTTTGAATAACGCTCAAACAATTTTTTAAATTTATAATACGAACCAATTCCAGGTTTCATCATTTTTGACAAAGTATTGTCTTCAGTATGTTCAGGAGCAATTTTTAAACGACCACCTACATGATGAGTAACTAATTCTTTAATATACTCAGGATCACAAATAGCAAGATCATAACGCAAACCAGATGCAATAAAAATACGCTTAACACCATCAAGCTTACGAGCGCGCCGATAAAGCTTAGTTAATGGCTTATGATTTGTACTCATATTTGAACAAATGTCAGGATAAACACAAGAAAGTCTACGGCAAGCTGACTCTATTTTTTTATCCTTACATTTAAGGCGATACATATTAGCTGTAGGTCCGCCAAGATCAGAGATATTACCCTTAAAATCAGCTATATTGTCACGAATGGTTTCGATCTCACGAATTACTGAGTCTTCTGAACGGCTCTGAATAATACGCCCTTCATGCTCAGTAATTGAGCAAAATGTACAACCACCAAAACATCCGCGCATAATATTAATAGAAAAGCGAATCATGTCATAGGCTGGAATTCGTAGCTTTTTATAACTAGGGTGTGGTTTGCGTGTATATGGTAGCTCAAACACACTGTCAAACTCCTGCATTGATAATGGCACTGGCGGTGGGTTTAGCCAAACATCGCGCTCGCCATGACGTTGTACTAAAGCTCTAGCATTGCCTGGATTTGTCTCTAAATGAAAAACACGTGAGGTGTGAGCATATAAATATCGATCTTTTTTTACCTGTTCAAAAGCAGGTATACGCACAACTGTTTTATCTCGCTCTAACCCTTTGGTGCGCTGATCAAAATATATTACTTGTTCTGCACCCTGGTTAGGATTATTTTTACTAGACTTATTACTATCTATACAACTTTGTTTATCATTTGCAGATGTATCTATATAAGGGTCTGCTTGCGGATGATTAAGGCTTTTATCAGTATCTATTTCACTTGAGTCTAAAACAGTCCAGCCTTTGGTAATTCCTTGTTGCATAAATGCTGTGCCACGAATATCGGTAATTTGTTTAATATCCTCACCAGTAGCAATCCTATGCGCTACTTCAACTACTGCTCGCTCTGCATTGCCAAAAATCAACATATCAGCTTTAGAATCTGGCAATATTGATCTACGAACAGTTTGCGACCAATGATCATATTGAGCAATACGTCTTAAACTAGCTTCAATACCACCAATAATAACAGGAACACCTTTAAATGCCTCTTTAGCACGCTGAGTATATACAGTAGTGGCACGATCAGGCCGCTTGCCAGCAGCGCCACCTGCAGTATATGCATCATCAGAGCGCGGTCTTTTCTCAGCTGTATAGTGATTAACCATTGAATCCATATTGCCGGAAGTAACAGCAAAAAATAAATTAGGCTTCCCTAGTTTGCGAAAATCATCAGCAGAATGCCAATCTGGCTGAGATATGATCCCAACACGAAACCCTTGCGATTCTAATAAACGCCCAATAATTGCCATACCAAAGCTTGGATGATCTACATATGCGTCACCAGTGATAATAATAATATCGCACGAATCCCATTCTAAGGTATTCATTTCTTTTTGCGACATTGGTAAATACGACGCTGGAACTAGTCCTTTTTTATGCGGCCAAAATTTTGGATAAGAATTGATATCTTTAGGCGCTAACATGATTTAAAGTATACATGAACGATCTAATAAATTAGTAATCGTGGTTGCTGCATGCAATAAAAAAGCCCGCTTATAGCAGGCTTTTTGTATTTGGCTCCTCGAGCTGGGCTCGAACCAGCGACAAACGGATTAACAGT
>CAYOFV010000037.1:0-12033 GCA_964403565.1 uncultured Piscirickettsiaceae bacterium
ACCACCGACCCCAGCATTATGAATGCTGTGCTCTAACCAGCTGAGCTACATAACCTAAATCGCTCACTGCACCAATCTATCACAACTTATAAAACATATAAGTCGCATCTTTTCCACAAAAAAATTCGTCAAATAGACCAGCTATTTTTCTCATTTTTTAATAGAAAATACACTGCCTTCTATATTCTCTAAGTAGCACCAGGTTGATGCAATGATCTCGTAAGAGCGTGTATTATCGATAGATTTGCTCATCTTGTCAATAGCAACGAGGATAAATTGCTAAAATCAAAACTATGAAAATTGCGCTTACAGGTGGTATAGCCTGCGGTAAATCAGAGGCTAGTAAAATCATGCGAGATCTTGGTGTCAAGATTATCAGTCTTGATGCTATTGCCAAAGATGTTGTAGAGCCAAATACTCCAGGCCTTAAACAACTAGTTGATACTTTTGGCAAGCAAATCCTTGATGGGGAAAATCTTAACCGCAATAAACTGCGCGAACTATTACTAGCAAACAAAGAAAACCAAACAACAATTGAAAATATTTTGCATCCAAAAATTTTGGAAAAAATGCAAATGGAGTTAAAACAGGCAAAAAATCCACTCAAAGTTGTTGAAGTGCCATTATTAGCTGAAAAAAACCTTGGTTATTTGTTTGATAGGGCGATTGTGGTTAGTTGCGATGAGGAAAAACAGCTAAAAAGATTAAAAAACCGCCCAAATATTAATGAAAAACAAGCAAAACAACTAATAAATGCACAATTTAGTCATAATGAAAGACTAAAAGCACTAGAATCAATGCCAGTTGACATTATTGAAAATAATTCAGAAATTATTGAAATGAAGCAAAAAGTTAAAGATTTGTATCAAAAATTAATCAATCTTTAATCTTTCAACTACTCTGCCGCCAAGAAGATGCTCATTGATAATCTCATCAATATCTTCTTTGTCAATATATCTATACCAAACATCATCAGGATAAACCACTGCAACTGGACCATGCTCACACCTACCCAAACAGCGTGATTCACTAATGCCAATTTCTCCTGCACGTAGTTTTCCCATATCTCTACAGGTGTCTTTAGCATAACGATACAACTCTTTAGCACCAAATTGTGAACAGCACTGCTTGCCATTCTTACGTACGTTATTACAAAAGAAAATGTGTTTTTTATAAAAACTCATAATTTATTTTAAAGTTAATTGATACTATTAATTTTTATAGACTTCATCATGTGTTCCGATAGAAATTGGAATAATTTGCTTGTCTTCAATTAGAAATTCAATACTAATTCTATAATTAATATTTATCGAAATTGAATACAAGTCTTTAAGCTTACCAGATAAAGAATGAATTCTAAGTGACGGATGAAACGGATCAACCTCCATCAGTCTAATAGTTTTGTCGTATTGTTTTCTTATATCAGAATGTTTTTTAAAAAATCTCTTAACTCGTTTTTCATAAGCAGGAGTAAATATTAGTTGATACACTAAAGCTGCGCCAAGTGTTCATCAGCTGACATTGCTCTACCTTTACCTGCTTTGATTTCAGCCTTTGCTTCTAGTAAAGCAGCTTCAAGCTCACATTCACGTAAATAATTGTATCTTTCAAGACTAACAGCAACGTATTTAGATTTACCTCTAACTGTAATTAATGCTTCGTCATTATGCTTAAGCGCATCATCAATAACACCAACGCCGCGAGTTTTAAGTTCGTTTGCAACAATATTCATAACAATGCCTTAAATAATACTATTAATAGTATTGTACTTGAAATCTATTTAATTATCAATAGCACGTTGATAGCAATATTTTTTACTAATGCCGGTTATTTTACTGGCAAGCTTTGCAGCTTTCGAAGCGCCTAATTCAGTTAATAAAATTGGAAGTATTTTATCAAGCTGCTCTTCGCCGTCAACTTTTTTATCTTTATCTATGCCTGAAATTAATACCACAAACTCGCCTTTTTGATGAGTACTATCTATATTCAAATAATCTATTAATTCTGGCAAGAATCCAGTTTTAATTGTTTCAAAAGCCTTAGTGATTTCTTTGGCAATACAAACACTACGTTCATTGCCAATTACATCCAATAGATCTTGCATGCATGCAAGAATACGTTTTGGCGACTCGTACAAAATTGCTGTTTGTTCAATATGCGCAATGGAATTAATAAACTTAACTCTAGCAGTTTGTTTGGTTGGAAAAAAACCATAAAAACTAAAACTATCACTAGGCAAGCCTGATGCACTTAATGCGCTTATCAAAGCACTTGCGCCTGGTATTGGAACAACTTTTATTCCTGCTTTTTTTGCATCACGCACCAATACATAACCCGGATCAGAAATAAGTGGCGTGCCAGCATCACTAATAAGTGCAATGTTTTTTCCACTATTAAGCTTGTCAACTATATCTAAAGATTTATTAGTTTCATTGTGCTCATGGAATGCCTGAACATTTGTATCTATATCAAAGTTATTAAGCAAGGTTTTTGAATGACGAGTATCTTCAGCTAATATAGTATCAACAGTTTTTAAAACCTCAATTGCGCGTAAACTGATATCATCTAGATTACCAATTGGTGTGGCAACAATATATAAATAACCTGAATTCATGTTCTCTTTTAAACGTAGAGTTGGCAACAAAGCTGAAGAACTTGTACTTGATTATCTTGCAAAACAAGGACTTAATCTCATTGACCAAAACTATATAACCAAGTTTGGTGAAATAGATATCATTATGCAAGATTTAACAAGCAATACTTTAGTTTTTGTTGAAGTGCGTTATAGGAAGGATAATAAATTTAGCTCAGCAATTGAGACTGTTGATACCCACAAACAAAATAAAATTATCAAAACTGCAAAGCTGTTTCTACAAAAACATAGCGAGTATCAACAAAGTGTTTGTAGGTTTGATGTAGTTGGAGTTGAATCTGATTTAAAATATCCTGAAATTACTTGGATTAAAGATGCTTTCGAGGCTTGAAATATGAAAAAAATCATTACTTTATTAATTCTTATAATAACTACAGCAATACTCAGTGGCTGTGTCAGCACTATGTCAACTGTTAGTACTGCTGTTACTGTTAATAACGAAAGAAGAACCACAGGAGAAGTGTTAGATGACAAAACTACTGGACTTCGATTATTAGCTTGGTCAACAGATGATGCAAAACTTAAAGATGCGCATGTTAACTTTATGGCATTTGATCGCGTTGTACTAGCAACTGGTGAAGCGCCAAATAGTGAAACGCGTAAATATATTGTTAATCAAATACAAATAACTGATCCAAAGATTGAAAAAGTAATTAATGAAATTTCAATTGGTCCAAATAGTGGCTACCTAAGTCGCGCTAAAGATGTTGCTATCACAACACAAGTAGAAGTATTTTTCCACGATCAAGAAGTATTTCACCCGACCCATATTAAAGTCATGACTGAGAATCAGGTGGTTTATCTGATGGGCAAGGTTACTCAAAGAGAGGCAGACAAAGCCACAAAGATTGCTGCTAAAGCTAAGGGTGTTAAAAAAGTAGTAAAACTATTTGACTATTTAAAAACCCGACCAGCTGCTGAGATTGAGCGTGACAGACAAAGAGAATTAAAAGCTCAACAAGACGCTGAGCGCAAGAAAAAACAAGCTGAAATTGATGCTAAAAAAGCTGAACTTAAAAAACGACTGCGTGAGCTTGGCAATTATTCCGAAGGCACGCCATTTTAGTTAAGACAACTTTCTAACTGGCGCAAATGAAAATCTGTGTTCACCAATAATTGGTCCGTATTGTTCTAAAGCCTCAATATGTAGTTTAGTGCCATAACCTTTGTGACGAGCAAAACCATACTCAGGATACATGCTATCTAGTTCAAGCATTTGCCGATCACGAGTAACTTTAGCGATAATTGATGCTGCTGAAATTGCTGGCTCAGTAAGATCGCCTTTTACAATTGCCTGGCAGTTATTAAGATCTGGACAACGATTACCATCAACTAGTACTTGATCATACTTGGTCTTTAAATTTTCAACTGCTGTTTTCATAGCTAGCATTGTAGCTTGTAAGATGTTTATCTCATCAATTGTGTTTGCATCAATCACACCTGTTGCCCACTGGCATTCTTGGGTTATAATTGAGTACAATAACTCGCGCTTTTTTTCACTAAGTTTTTTTGAGTCGGTTAGTTCTGGATGAATAAAACCTTGAGGTAGAATGACAGCACCTGCTACGACAGGGCCGACTAATGGCCCTCTACCTGCCTCGTCAACCCCAACAATTATCACGTAATTGCTTTAAAGCCAATGTCTGTGCGGTAATATGCATTTGACCAATTAATCTTATCAAGTAGTGCGTAAGCATTAGACTGGGCTTGCTTAGTATCATCACCGAGTGCAGTTGCGCACAAAACCCGTCCACCGCTTGATACAATATCGTTGCCATGCATTTTTGTTCCAGCATGGAAAACTTTAGCATCTTCTGTATCAATTGGCAGCCCTATTACTTCGCCTGATGGATAAGCATCTGGATAACCATTAGCAGCTAAAACTATGCCTAAAGATGATCTCTCGTCCCACTGTATATTGGCTTCATCTAACTTGCCCTGTGTTGCCAATAAACACAAATCTGCTAGATTTGATTTAAGACGCATCATAATTGGTTGGGTCTCAGGATCACCAAAACGGCAATTGTATTCTAAAACTTTTGATTTACCACTTTTGTCAATCATAAGCCCAGCATACAAGAATCCAGTATATGGATTACCTTCTTGAGCCATACCCTCAACGGTTGGACGAATAACACTATCCATTACATCTTGGAAAATCTCATTAGTTACAATTGGCGCAGGAGAATAGGCTCCCATACCACCAGTATTTGGACCTTTGTCACCATTGTCTCGAGCCTTATGATCTTGCGATGTTGCCATTGGCAAGATGTTTTTACCATCTACCATCACAATAAAACTAGCCTCTTCGCCCACTAAAAACTCTTCAATAACAACGCGTGATCCAGCATCGCCAAAACGATTACCTTCAAGCATATCGTTAATTGCCTCTTGGGCCTTAGATTGAGTGTTGGCTATAATTACACCCTTGCCAGCAGCAAGCCCATCAGCCTTAATTACAATTGGCGTACCTTTTTCTTTTACATAATTTATTGCCGGCTCAACCTCAGTAAATACATCATAAAAAGCTGTTGGAATTTCATTACGAGCTAAAAAATCTTTACAAAATGCCTTTGAACCTTCAAGTTGTGATGCGCCTTGAGTAGGGCCAAAAATTGATAAGCCTTCTTGATTAAATCTATCAACCACACCTATAACCAATGGAGCCTCAGGGCCAACAATAGTTAAATCAACTTTATTATTTTTTGCAAAGTCAATAAGTCCGTCAATATCTTCTGAACCAACATCAATATTTGTTAGCTTTTTCTCAAGGTACGTTCCTGCATTTCCAGGAGCAACAAACACCTCTTCTACACTGTCAAACTTAGCACATTGCCAAGCAAGTGCGTGTTCACGGCCGCCAGAGCCAATTACTAAAATCTTCATACGTATTCTTCAATAAATTCTTTAAATTTCTTATGCGACATAATCTGCGTGCCATCGCAGTTAAACGACATTGAAATTGTTGAGTTAAATAAATTAATTACTGCTGAACGCAAATAATATCCTTCTAAATTTCTAAGTGCTGGAATGTGCTCAATAATATAACGCAAATCATCTTCATTAGTTAATTGAGACATAATTTCATTACGCTTATGGAATGCTTTTTGCCAATCATCAGATAAATACTCAAATGCGTGATCATGTTCAAGCATTTGATAGTAGCGTTTAATGAGTTCTGATTTTTCTTCTAGAGTAATAACTCCAAAATGATGAAACACATAATCTGGACTTAATAGATCTTCTGCTAAATGCACTTCTACATTAAACGGATCAAATACAGATGAAGTTTTAATCTCCCCGTTATTAAGACCAATAACAATACGATAAATACCAGTAGACAACAATAAAAACAAAATTACATCTAGCAATTCATCAATATTTTCATCAACTAGGTTTATGGTGCGTTCACGATTATAAACACTATCACGTAAGCTTTTGTCGCCCTTAACACTACGCATTAGATTATCATCAAAATAATAACCTACTACAGCGCTTTTTTTATTATTCCCCGTATTCATAAGCAAAGATTATAGACAAAAAACTAAGCATCAACAAACAAGCGTTTAGGTGCAATAGTTCCATTAGATGATAAAGAGCCAATTCCTAAAAAATTTTGCCTATTATCAAATAACTTTACAGTTTTTTCTTCTCCAGTTTTTCCACAATTTATCTTTCTGCCATAACGAATATCCTCGCTATGCTTTGCATCTAAGTTAATACTTATAAAGTTTGGAAGCATATCTTCACTTAAAAGTATTTTTGCATCAAGGTTGGCAAAATCATCAGTTTTCATGCTCTCGAGTTCTGTAAATTTGATTGACTGAGAAATATCAAAATGTGCAAACCCAACTCTTCTAAGTTCAACTATATGTGCGCCACATTCAAGCTTATTACCAATATCTTCAATTAGAGTGCGTATATAAGTACCCTTTGTGCAAGCAACCTCTAAAGTTACAATGCCGTTTTTATAATCAATAAAGTCAATACTATGAATCCTAACTTTACGCGGTTTTCTTTCAACCTCAATACCCTGTCTTGCAAGTTTGTACAAAGGCTGACCATCTTTTTTAAGTGCCGAATACATTGGTGGTATTTGCTCTATCTCACCAATAAAACTATCAACAACTATTTGTAATTTATCTTTAGTAACTTCTGATATATCTTGGGTGCTAATAATTTGGCCTTCACTATCACCCGTATCGGTTAACTCTCCAAGCTTTCCGCGTACAAAATATCGCTTGTCGTCATCAAGCAAAAATTGTGCAACTTTTGTTGCCTGGCCCAAACAAATTGGCAGAATACCGCTAGCAAGCGGATCAAGCGATCCTGTGTGACCAGCTTTATTAGCAAAAAATAAATGTTTTACTTGTTGCAGGGCTTTATTTGAGCTAATGCCAGATGCCTTATCCAGCAAAATAACGCCATTTATATTTCTGCCTTTTTTACTACGCCTTGACATGATGTCTAAGGTTTAAAGCTTAGCTATAAGCTCTTCGATTCTAGCTCCGGTATTTGGCGCCGAATCATAGATAAATCTAAGTGCAGGGGTGTGTCTAAGTTCTAATTTTTTTGAAAGTTGTGTGCGAAAAAAACCACTAGCCTTGTCTAGTAGTGGTTGCACAGAATTTTTATCGTTTTTATCTACAGTATAGAACACTCTTGCACTCGAAAGATCTCTACTAGACTCAACATCAGTAATACTAACTTTTTTTAACCTTGGGTCTTTAGTATCAACCTTAAGCAAAGTAACTAGTTCACGACGAATTAACTCATTAATGCGCTCAACTCGATATGAAGGTTGTTCTGGCATTTATATTAAATACTTCTTGCAGTTTCAACACGCTCAAATACCTCGATCTGATCGCCGGCTTCAACATCATATTCTGCAACACCGATACCACACTCAGTACCTGACTTAACTTCTTTAACATCGTCCTTGAAACGTCTTAGAGATTCTAGCTCGCCTTCAAACACAACAACATTGTCACGCAATACACGAATTGGTGAATCTTTTCTAACTACACCCTCTTCAACAATACAGCCAGCAATATCGCCCAGTTTTTGTGATTTAAACACTTCTTTAACATTAGCAATACCGATAATATTTTCACTTAACTCTGGTGAAAGCATACCGCTCATAATTGCTTTAACATCATCAATTAAGTTATAGATAATTGAGTAATATTCAATTCTTACGCCTTCGTTATCAGCAGTCTTACGTGCAACTGCATCTGCACGTACATTAAAACCAAGTACCAAAGCTTCAGATGTTGCGGCCATAGTAATATCAGTATTATTAATACCACCAACACCACTAGCAACTACATTTACTCTAACTTCATCAGTTGATAGCTCTTCTAAAGCCTCAACCAATGCTTGAGCCGATCCTCTAACATCTGATTTAATTAATACATTAACTGTAGATACATCACCTTCTTCCATTTTTTGCAAGAAGTTGTCCATTTTCGCAGCCTGCTGTCTTTGCAACTCAGCCTCACGATCTCTAGTTTTTCTGAAATCTGCAACTTCTCTAGCCTTTCTTTCAGTCTCAACTACTAGCATTTCATCGCCAGAATCAGGCACTCCTGATAGACCTAAAATTTCAACTGGAGTAGAAGGTCCTGCCTCTTTTACTGGCTTGCCCTGATCGTTAATAATTTGCTTGATTTTGCCGTACTCTAAGCCAGCAATTACAATATCGCCTTTTTTCAAAGTACCAGACTGTACAAGTACAGTTGTTACCTTGCCACGACCTTTGTCTAGACGCGCCTCAAGCACAATGCCTTTAGCAGAAGCTTTAGATACAGCCGAGAATTCTAATACTTCTGCAGTAAGAGTAATTGCTTCTAATAATTCATCGATTCCTTGTCCAGTGTGGGCAGATACAGGAATCATCATTACATCACCACCCCAATCTTCAGAAATTACATCATGAGTTGAAAGCACTTGTTTAATCTTATCAGGGTTAGCTCCTTCTTTATCCATCTTATTAATAGCAACAATAAGCGGAACACCTGCAGATTTTGCATGCTTGATTGATTCAATAGTTTGTGGCATAACACCATCATCAGCAGCTACTACCAAAATTACAATATCAGTAGCATTAGCACCACGAGAACGCATCTTAGAAAATGCTGCGTGTCCAGGTGTATCAATAAAAGTAATAGCATTACCATTTGAATTTACCTGATAAGCACCAATATGCTGAGTAATACCTCCAGCCTCACCATCGGCAACCTTTGCCTTACGAATATGATCAAGTAGTGAAGTTTTACCGTGATCAACATGCCCCATAATAGTTACAACTGGTGGGCGTAATTCTTGATCGCCTGCTGCGTGTTCTTGAGATACGATTGTATCTTCCACAGTTTCTTCCTTGCTAGCAACACCCTTATGACCCATTTCTTCAACTACAAGTAATGCAGTATCTTGGTCAATTACATCATTAAGAGTTGCCATAACCCCCATGCCCATTAATACTTTTAGTACTTCTCCGGCCTTAGTTGTCATTTTCTGAGCAAGTTCAGAAATCTTAATATTCTCACCAATTTCAACCGTATGGGTAACTTTATCAACAGGCTTTTGGAATGCGTGCTGTGCCTGCTCTTCTTGAATTTTTTGACTTAAGCGAGTTCTATCTTTTTTCTTCAGTTTGCGCTTGGTATTCTTGTTTGCAACATGCAGTTGCGCTCGCTTTTCATTTGGAGCATTGCGCAGACGTTTAGGTTTTTTAGCGTCTTTATTTTCTGCAGGTTTTGTTTCAGCCTCTTGTTCTTTTTTAGCCTGTTCTTTTTGTTGCTTAAGTGCTTGTTCTTGTTCCTTTTGTAAGCGAATCATCTCTTTGCGCTTAGCATCTTGCTCGCGCATTTTCTCATCTTCAACCCTGCCAGATTCTAACGCCTCTCTAGCTTTTGCTGCTGCTTCATTAGCTGTTTCATCTTGGGTTTGTACTGGAGCTTTTTTTACACGCTTTTTCTTAACTTGAACTTTAACCCCGCTAGTTGAAGCAGAACTAGACTTACTACTTGAAACGCGAGAAACAGATATAGAAGATTTATTACTCGAACGCTTTGACAAAGACCCCATTAGAATCTTTCGCTCTTCAGCAGAAATTTCAGAATTTTCATTCTTGCCATCAATCCCAGCATTTGCCAAAATATTTATAACTTCATCAGGCGTCTTTTTTAATAATTTAGATAAAGTTTGAACTGTATGTGCCATAGTTTTGTGTGTGTTTTAAGTGTAATTGCGTATATAAAATATTGCTTATTTATTAATTAGTCAAACCAACCTTCGTTTTCTCTTGCTGTCATAATAACAGCAGATGCTTCTTCTGTAGACATATCTTGAATATCTAACAACTCATCAATTGAAAGTTCAGCTAGATCATCAACAGTAGATATCTCAGATTCAATTAATGCTTGTGCCAAATCCTCGCTCACGCCTTCAACGCTCATTAATACCTCTGAAGATTCTGCATCGCCTAATGCCTGCACAAGTTGAGCGTCTGAAGCTCTTTCTTGTAGTTCTTCAACCATTGCAGTATCAAACTCTTCAATATTCTCAAGATCTGTAGCATCAGCATCAGCAACATCGTCTACACTTGAAAAACCTTCTTCAATTAATACTGAGGCAACTTCAGAATCAACACCTAGTTGATCTGCTAACTTATCGGCAATTTTTTGTACCTCTTCGGCTTGTTTTTCGTCAGCCTCAACTGTTGACATTACATTTAGCTTCCAACCTGTAAGACGTGATGCTAATTTAATATTTTGACCGCCTCTACCAATTGCAAGCGCTAGCTGATCATCTTCAACGGCAATATCCATTGAATTTTTATCTTCATCAACCACAATTGAACTTACCTCGGCAGGTGCCATAGCATTAATTACAAATTGTGCAGGGTCTTCGTCCCATAGAATAATATCGACACGCTCACCATTTAATTCATTTGATACAGCTTGCACACGAGCACCGCGCATACCAATACATGAGCCAATCGGATCTAAACGACGATCCTTAGCTTTAACTGCAAGTTTTGATCTAAGACCAGGATCACGACTACCACCCATAATTTCAATTACACCCTCTGAAATTTCTGGAACTTCCATTTCAAATAGTTTCACCATCATCTCTGGAGCTGTACGTGATAAGAAAATTTGTGCACCACGATTAGAAGATTTAACCTCTTTAATATATGCTCTTAAACGGTCATTTTTACGTACTGACTCATTTGGAATAAGATCAAACTTAGATATCATTCCATCTACGCCACCCATATCAACATATACATTACCACGATCAACACGCTTAACTGTAACCATGATTACCTCACCTACTCGTGAAGTGTAATCATTAACAATAACTTCTCTCTCAGCTTCACGAACTTTTTGAATAATTACTTGTTTAGCAATTTGTGCAGCAATACGACCAAAATCTTCGTTTTCAATTTGCTCACGCTTATAGTCATCTACCGCGATGCCGCCGGCATCTTTTGCGTGTATGTGCAACTCTGAATCAAATTCAGTGCCGTCATCATCAACAAAGTTATCACCATCGACAATTACCAACCACTGTCTGTAAGTTTTGTAATCTCCGGTTTTTCTATTAATTTCAACATGCGCATCAATTTCTTTACGTTTTTTAGTAGCTACTGCTAATGCTTCTTCTAACGATACAAAAACATCTTCTTTAGAAATGTTTTTCTCATTAGATATTGCCTCAACCATTAAAAATAACTCTTTGCCGTCCATGTTTTTCTCCTAATAATCAGCGATCAAATTCGCTTTTTCAATCAAATCAATATCCAGTATTACTGAACCTAATTCTGTAATCAACTCAATAGTATTGTCTTTATCATTAACACTGCCAATACTACCTCTAAATTTTCTCTGACCATCTACAGGTCTATGCATTCTAAGATTAATATCATTGCCTAAAAATCTATGATAGTGCTCAATATTAAACAACGGTCTTTCAATGCCAGGAGACGAAACCTCAAGGTTATATTGTCCACTTATTGGATCTTCAACATCAAATATTGCACTTAACTGTCGCGATACCTTTTCACAATCCTCAATGCCGATACCTGTATCAATATCAATATAGATTCTTAAAATGCTATGTTTGCCGCTAGCAACATATTCAACGCCCACTAGCTCATAACCCATATCTTCAATAACTGGGGTAATTAAATCGCTAATTTTGTCACTAATTTTTGCCACTAGTTTTTTCTTTCCGCCTACTAAAAACCCCCTAAAAAGGGGGTTTTGAAAATTCTTCAAAATTTGGTAGCGGGGGTTGGATTTGAACCAACGACCTTCGGGTTATGAGCCCGACGAGCTACCGAACTGCTCCACCCCGCATCAAAGTGCGAG
>CAYOFV010000038.1:0-11867 GCA_964403565.1 uncultured Piscirickettsiaceae bacterium
ATTCTTTGCCTTTGTAAAGGCTAAAAATAGCCATATTTGCCCTAATTTAGTTGATATTTCCTATATTTGCATAGGTTTTTTAGCTTATTTTAATTATTTTCCAATTTTTTGCTAAAAACTTGATATAGATCAATATTTAGTTTTTTGCTCTAATATATACTTGACACAGTTACTTGGTTTATACCCATAAGTAATTTATGGTTATTACTTGTAGCTAAGGTTAAATATAACGAAGAGAGGTCACTATGTCACAAGGTTTTACAAAATCAATGGCGCGTAATATCTTTTACGGTGGATCGGTGTTCTTTTTATTATTACTATTGGTGCTAACGTTTGATACAGTTAAAACTCTGCCCAAGACTGATAATTCACAGAATATAACACCACAAGTAGCAAAAGGTAAACGCGTTTGGGAAAACAATAACTGCATTGGATGCCACACACTATTAGGTGAGGGTGCATACTTTGCTCCAGAGCTAGGTAATGCATATAAACGTTTAGGCGGCAAAGAAGGCATTATCAATTTTATTAAATATAGACCAGCAAATGGTATTCCGGGACGTCGCTCTATGCCTCAGTTTAATTTAACTGATGATGAGCTAGATGCAATAGCAGAGTTCTTAAAGTACACGTCTGAGATCAATACTCAGAACTGGCCACCTAATATTCAAGGTTAAAGGAGGTTGATATGAAATATACATCGCAAATGGTTGCAAAACCTTACTTTATTGCTGCAATTGGTCTATTTATAGGTCAGATTCTATTTGGTGCAATTTTAGGTATGCAATATGTAGTTGGTGATTTCTTGTTCCCAGAAATCCCGTTTAATGTGGCACGTATGGTGCACACTAACTTGCTAATCGTATGGCTATTGTTTGGCTTTATGGGTGCAGCTTACTATATGGTGCCTGAAGAGGCTGAAACCGAGCTCCACAGTCCATTGCTTGCCAAATTAATGTTCTGGATATTCTTAGTTGCTGGTGCACTAACAATTCTAGGGTATCTACTAGTGCCTTATGCACAGCTTGCAGATATAACAATGAATGACTTGTTGCCTACTATGGGTAGAGAGTTCTTAGAACAACCAACAATTACCAAGGTAGGTATTGTTATCGTTGCTCTAGCATTCTTATTTAATATTGGCATGACAATTCTTAAAGGTCGTAAAACAGTTATTAACCTTGTACTACTGATTGGTTTGGTTGGTTTGGCTGTATTCTTCCTATTCTCATTCTACAATCCAGATAACCTTGTACTAGATAAGTACTTCTGGTGGTTTGTTGTGCATTTATGGGTAGAAGGCGTTTGGGAATTAATTCTTGGATCGTTATTAGCATACGTGTTAATTAAAACTACTGGTGTAGACCGCGAGGTTATTGAAAAATGGTTATATGTAATTATTGCTATGGCATTAATTACTGGTCTAGTTGGTACTGGACACCACTTCTATTGGATCGGTACTCCTGAGTATTGGCAATGGTGGGGTTCTATCTTCTCAGCTATGGAGCCAATTCCATTCTTTATGATGACTTTATTTGCATTTAACATGGTTAATAAACGTCGTCGTGAGCATCCAAATAAAGCTGCAGTTTTATGGGCTCTAGGTTGCGCAGTAATGGCATTTTTAGGTGCTGGTGTTTGGGGCTTCCTACACACATTAGCTCCAGTTAACTACTATACTCATGGTACGCAGATTACTGCTGCTCATGGACATATGGCATTCTATGGTGCGTATGTAATGGTAGTACTTGCTATTATCTCTTACTCAATGCCAATGCTTCGTGGTCGTAATGCTGCAAATAGCAATACTTCACAAGTATGGGAGATGTGGTCTTTCTGGTTAATGACAATTTCAATGGTATTTATTACTCTATTCTTAACAGGAGCAGGTATCTTGCAAACTTACCTACAAAGAATGAGCGAAACACCATTGCCGTTTATGGTGGTTCAAGAAAAAATTGAACTATTCTATTGGCTACGTGAAGGCGCAGGAATAGTGTTCTTAATCGGATTAATTGTTTATGTGATCAGCTTCTTTGTTGGTCAAGATGAACCTGAGGCCGAAGTTAAGAGTTAATTAATAATCAATAAAACTTAAAGGCCGGGGATTTTATACCGGCCTTTTTTTTGAGCTTAATATGAGTACTGCTATATTAAACAAATCAAAATATCCTTCAGGAGATCTAGCGGTTTGGATTTTTATCATCGCTGAGCTTTTAGTATTTGGTCTGTTTTTTTCATCGTATGCAATTACACGTATTAATAATATTGAGCTGTTTGAGTTTTATCAGTTAACACTTGATAGAACCTCAGCCCTGCTAAATACTTTAGCGCTTATAAGCAGTAGTTATTTTGTTGTGCGCTCAGTTATTGCAATTAAACAAAACCAAAAAAAATCAGCATTTAATTGGATGCTGTTGGCAATTGTTATGGGTATGGCTTTTGTTGTGATTAAAACTATTGAGTTTGAACATCATTTATCGCAAGATATAACTCTAAGCACCAATACTTTTTATATGTTTTACCTATCACTTGGTTTTTTTCATTATTTGCATGTAATTTTAGGGCTAATAATACTTAGTGTTATTGCTATAAATATCAATAAAGATGCTTATAACAATAAAGAGCATAGCGGCATTGAGTCAGGAGCTAATTATTGGCATATGGTTGATTTAGTATGGCTAATTTTGTTTCCGCTAGTTTATGTAATGTAATGAATATCAAGAACACAACAACTATAGCCACTATTGTTTATTTAACTTTAGTTATACTAACGTTTGTAACCTATTGGCTTGGTGAGTCGGGAGCAAAGGGCTTAAGTATATCGCTTGGAGTTTTTGCCCTAGCTCTGATTAAAGGCACAATGATAAGTGAGCATTTTATGCAACTTAAATTTGTAAGTGGTTTTTGGCGCTTTCCGGTGCTAATATGGTTAGTAATATTAGCAATTGTAATTTTTACTGCATTTAATACATAGGAATTAACTATGAGTACAGACACACAAGATAATCTACCCTTTTATCAGCCGCAAAGCAATGAGGTTGAGTTATTCGAGCACGCTTATAATAATCAATTGCCTCTGTTGATAAAGGGGCCAACCGGTTGCGGAAAAACTAGGTTTATTCGCCACATGGCTGCAAAGCTTGGAAGAAAGTTATATACAGTTGCTTGTCATGATGATTTAACTGCAGCTGATCTTGTTGGTAGACATCTTATTAATGAAAAAGGTACATATTGGTGTGATGGTCCACTTACACGTGCAGTGCGTGAAGGTGCAATTTGTTATTTAGATGAAGTGGTTGAAGCACGCAAAGATACAACTGTGGTTTTACATCCGCTTACTGACGATAGAAGAATCTTGCCAATTGAGCGCACAGGTGAAACTTTAGAAGCGCCTGATGAGTTTATGTTGGTAGTGTCTTATAATCCTGGGTATCAAAACCTATTAAAAGGCATGAAACCTTCTACACGTCAAAGATTTAGCGCTATGAGTTTTGATTTTCCAGATTCTGCAACTGAAGTATATGTACTGTTAGCCGAGAGCGATATTGATAAAGATATGGCACAAAAGCTAGTAAATTTAGCTAACTCTATGCGCGCATTAAAAGATCACGATCTTGAAGAAGCCGCATCTACTAGATTATTAATTTATACAGCAACTCTAATCTCTAGCGGAATGTCAGTAACTGATGCTTGTAGAGCAGCATTAGTTGAGCCCTTAACTGATGATAAAGAAACTATAGACGCACTTATGCAAGTTGTAGAAGCAATGCTTGGTAGCTAAGAGCTATGGAAGAACAAGTTGGGAGTATTTGGCATAATTTTATAACCAATCTTGCCGATAAAAACTACCCAGAGGCGCAGGTAAAGCTTAAAGATATAAAAAAAACTATAGGTATATTTTTTCGCGCTTTAGGCGGTGATGGTAATCTAGTAGTTGTGCAAACTGATGCTAGTGAATATAAGTCTGAAAGAAGTCTATTAAGACGCATTGCACGCAATACTGAAAAATATGAGTTTACATGGGTTGATGAAAACTCCTTGCGCCTGCCTGAAGTAATCGATTGCTTTGCACAACCATCACTTAATAAAGATTTGTATTTATGGTTAGCAGCACTAGCCTCTGTTGACAAGCAAGACGATAGTTGGATTGTTGATAATCAATTACGTACACAAATTGTATTAGACGCCTTTCCAGGCTTGAAAGCAATATATGCTCGACTATTAAGTGCCCATATTGAGCAAAGACCAAATTTAGACAAAATATCCAAATCTGAACTACCAGTAGAAAAGGCAGTGCTCGATGCGCTTAATAATCCTGGAAGTGTTAAACAGTTGCCAAACAGTAAATATATGCCTAGGCCTGTGGTGCTATGGCTACACCCTAATCCACCAGAGTTGGCCAATAGCAATATCAAAGATTATGGCGATAGCGACAATACACGTACTGATAAGCAAAAAGATGCAACTGAAATTGGTAAAAAACAAGCCAAAAGAGTTGAAACTCCTGAGCACGATAGAGGTTTAATTACTGTGCGTATGGAAAATATCTTTACTTGGGGTGAATTTGCCAATATGGATAGGTCTGTTGATGATGACGAAGATCCAGATAATGCTAAAGATGTGGCCAAAGACATGGATGAAATGGCAATAGCTAGAAATCAGCGCGCATCTAAAACCCAAATAAAATTTGATCTTGACCTTCCAGCTGAGTCTTTGGATGATGAAGTATTAGACGATGGAGTGCTATTACCAGAATGGGACTGGAAGCAACAGATACTAGTTGAGGATAAGTGCAGAGTTGTAAGTATGATATCAAGCGATAAGGACAATGCTGAACTACCAGAACATTTAAAAGCAACTGCAAAAAAGCTGCGCAATCAATTTCAAGCAATAACTCCTGCAAGAACTTGGCATTACAAACAAACCGACGGGCAAGATATTGATCTAGATGCTTATTTAAAATATAAAGCCGACTTACTAGCAGGACATAATGACAATTCTGAAAACCTGTACAAAGAGTTAAATAGTGGAGCGCGAGATTTATCATGCCTGCTTTTGGCAGATCTTTCACTCTCAACTGATACTTGGGTTAATAACGATTCAAGAGTTATAGACGTTATCCAAGATAGTTTGTATCTATTTGCAGAAAGTCTAAACGCAACGGGAGATAGATTTGGCATGTATGGGTTTTCTTCTAGAAAAACCAATCCAATTCGTATCCATACGCTTAAAGGTTTTGACGAGCAGTACGGCAAAAATATTCGTACGCGAATTGCCAGTATTAAGCCTGGATACTATACGCGCATGGGCGCAGGGATTCGTCATGCGACTAACTTACTAAAAGAGCAGGTGGCAACACAACAGTTGCTACTGATTCTAACCGATGGCAAGCCAAATGATTTGGATATGTACGAAGGTCGTTATGGTCTTGAGGATACTAAGCAGGCAATACTGGCCGCCCGTGAGTTAGGGCTTAAGGTATTTTGTGTAACAATTGATGAAAAAGCTAATGACTATCTGCCAAACTTGTTTGGATCTAATAATTATGCGCTTATAAAAAAAATAACTGACCTGCCAAAGTCGCTGCCAACGCTATATGCGCGGTTAACGCTTTAATTTTTTAGTCGTGAATACACCTTTCAGTGCCAAAGAATGAGCATTTAGACCCAGTTACACGATCACAATACTCACACAATTCATCACCACTTGCGAGTTTGATTTTCTTATTCTCAAGCATAACGCCATCTTTTTTCAACTCTGATAATGCTCTAGAGAATGATTCTGGTTTCATACCTAAGTATGCAGCAGTAAGTGCCTTAGAGTAAGGTAGCTCGAAAGTATTGTTAATTTTGGCATGCACAAGATACCAACCAACCTTTTCTTTTGCAGTTTTAAGTTGTAATACTTCTGCACTTAGCATTAGCGCTTGTACACTATCAGCTAAAAATTGAATTATATTTAAAGAGAATTGGTGATTATTGCGTATTAGTTCAGCTACATCATCTTCATCAAAGAAAAACATTGTAGTATTTTTAGCAAAATCAGCAGCTACGTCGTAATGTGGAGAAAAGTGCATAGGTGATACTACGCCATACTTATCAATAATCCTAAGTACTATTTCATCACCACGCTCATCAATCTTAGTAAGTTTAAACAAACCTTCGTAACAAACATATAGTTTTGAATGCTCCGCATTGTCAAACGAAACCATCTCACCCTTGTGAAATTGTTTAACTTGCATTTTGCTAAAAAACCCTTCAAGATCTTCGTGCTTGATATTAGCAAAAAGTGGCAGTCTTAATAAGAAAGACTGATAGCGGTTAAGATGCTCTTTAGTAGGAATCATCTACGTATTTTAACATTTCATTGATATGAGCGCAAAAACTTTACACTTTCTTGATCCTGGTCAAGTAGTTTTAATTTAGCAATTGTTATAATTAAATTCTCTCCCCCGGGGTTGGATAAAACTAACCCCAACCTATTAATAAAAAAAAGCCGTACAGGATTGATGTACGGCTTTTTATTAGGATAAAATGCATTTATGAGCTTATTTGATTTAGCACTGATAAAAAAGTATGACCAATCCGGTCCAAGATATACGTCGTACCCTACGGCTAATAATTTTAGCGAGTTTACTCAGGCTGACTATCAAGAGCAAGTAGAGCTAAGTAACTCTAGGGGTGGACCAATATCTTTATATATCCACATTCCGTTTTGCGATACTGTGTGTTTTTATTGTGGTTGCAATAAAGTAGTTACTAAAGATAAAACCAAAGCCGAGACATATCTTGATGCCATATTTAAAGAAATTGATATGCAGGGCGCATTATTTGATGCTAATAGAAAGGTTGAGCAAATGCATTTTGGTGGTGGTACACCAACATTTTTATCAAATAAGCAGATAATCAGACTAAGCGAAAAATTGCAAAGCGCATTTAATTTTGCCGAAGATGGAGAGTACGGGATTGAGATTGATCCACGTGGTGTAGATGAAGATACAATAAAAGCTTTGGCAGAGGCTAGATTTAATCGTATTAGTCTTGGAGTGCAAGATTTTAATGAAGATGTACAACAAGCAATTAATAGAATTCAGAGTTTTGAGCAAACTAAATCAGTTATTGATATTGCTAGACAGAACGGCTTTGAGTCTGTAAGTATTGATCTAATTTATGGACTGCCAAAGCAATCAGTAGATACATTCAAAACCACACTTAAGCAAGTATCAGAGCTTAGACCTGATCGTATATCGTTATTTAATTATGCGCACCTTCCAGAGTTATTTAAACCACAAAGACGCATCAATGTTTTAGAGCTTCCAAGTGCTGATGAGAAGTTAGCGATTTTTAAATACTCAATGGACTATCTATTAGATCTCGGCTATGTATATATTGGCATGGATCACTTTGCCCTGCCTGAAGATCCTTTGGCAATTGCTCAGAGCGAAGGCCAACTATATAGAAATTTCCAAGGCTATTCAACTCATGCCGATTGTGATATTGTTGGACTGGGGCTAAGCTCAATTGGCCAAGTCGGAGACAGTTTTGCACAAAACGAAAAAAATTTAGAAAATTATTATCAGGCGATTGAGAGTGGTAATTTGGCTCTTATTAAAGGTCAAACCATTAATGCTGATGATAAGGTGCGTCGCGCGGTAATTATGGATTTGATTTGCCACTTTAAACTTGACTTTTCTAAAGTTGAGAAAGATCTTGGTATAGTTTTTAAAGACTATTTTGCTGATAGTTTTGCCAGACTTGAGCAAATGCATGAAGATGGACTGATTGAACTTACAGATAACTCAATTACGGTAATGGATAAAGGGCGATTACTTATTCGTAACATCTGTATGGTGTTTGACGCATATCTTGCCAAAAGCAAAACTCAGTTTTCTAAAACTATTTAGGCTGGATTATTTAATTACGTCAAAATCCTTAGGTATATCCAAATTAAAAGTAGAACTTTTAATTTTTTGATTTGTTGTTAAGTCTTCAAACTTTAGTACAACAATTTGTTCTAATTCGTTTTTTAAATTAATAGCCAAGAGTTTATTGTTTTGGAATCCAAATGCAATATTTTGTTGATTGTCAGTCTTGTACCAAGAAATATTAAGAGCTTTATGCGAAAATTTTGGCATATTTTTAAGCGTATTGGGTTTATTTATAAGCCAATATAGTGGAGTGCTATCTAGATTGTTAATTTGTTGTTTAACAGCTTGCTCTAAATCGTAATCAATAAGATAAGAGTCTTGATTATTGATTATTAATTTTTGTTTATTTGGTATATCTATATTCCAAATTAGTTGATTAGGTCTTTTAAATACCAAACTTCCAGAGGAGCTTGCTAATAGCTGTTTATGCTCATCATATGTGGATTGCTTAAAATTGGCTGATATAGATTCAACAGAGTTAAAAAAACTCTCAAACTCATTATCTGTTTGCGCATAAGTAATGTTTAAGTAGCAAACTGCCAAAATGGCAAGTATTCTACTCATCAGCAATAGGTTCAGGTGCAAGTACTTGACGATTGCCAGCACTGTTCATTGAACTAACCACTCCTGCTGCTTCCATATCTTCAATAATACGAGCCGCACGATTGTAGCCAATGCGCATTCTTCTTTGCAAGCTAGAGATTGATGCTCGACGTGACGAAGTAACAATTTGCACTGCTTCATCGTATAGTGGGTCAAGCTCACCAGATGGATTGCCTGAACTAGAGCCTGTACCTTCATGTGAGTCTTGTGATTCACTATGAGCATTAAGAATGCCGTCAATATAGTTAACCTCAGAGCTAGCTTTTAAAAATTTAACCACACGGGTAATTTCATCATCGGCAACAAATGCACCATGTACACGAGTAAGGTGTGAAATTCCAGGAGTCATATATAGCATATCGCCCATGCCAAGCAACTGCTCTGCTCCGCCCTGGTCTAGAATTGTGCGTGAATCAACTTTAGATGAAACTTTAAAGGCAACACGGGTTGGTATATTGGATTTAATCAATCCGGTAATTACATCTACACTTGGCCTTTGAGTTGCAATAATTAGGTGAATGCCAGCTGCACGAGCTTTTTGTGCTAAGCGTACAATTAGCGCTTCAACGCGTTTAGCTTTGGCTCGGTCTTCTTGTTGTAGTGCTCCAAGCATATCGGCATATTCGTCAATCACCAGCATAATTAATGGCAGGGCTTCAAGTTCTGGCGCTTCTTCCCCTTCTTCAGCGGTATTTGGATTAAACGATGGGTCTAGTAGAGGCTCACCCTTGGCTTTTGCTGTATTTAATTTTTCGTTAAAGCCATCAATATTGCGCACTCCAAATTTTGCTAGCAATGAATAGCGACGCTCCATCTCATTTACACACCACCAAAGCGCAGATGCTGCTTGATTCATGTCAGTTATAACCGGGGTAAGTAGATGTGGAATATCAGCATAGATTGCAAGTTCTACAATCTTAGGATCAATCATAATAACACGCACCTGATCAGGCTTAGCTTTGTATAAGACACTAAGAACCATAGCATTGAGTCCAACTGATTTACCCATACCTGTTGCACCAGCAACCAACAAATGCGGCATTTTTGCCAAATTAGCAATAATTGGAATACCATTAATATCTTTACCGAGCCCCATAGTAAGTACAGATTCAGATTTTGCAAATTCTTCCGAGGCGAGTATCTCTTTAAGTGAGATCATCTCTCTCACAGAGTTTGGAATTTCCAGACCGATTACTGGCTTTCCAGGAATAACATCAACAATACGCACACTTTCAACCAATAGAGCACGAGCGAGATCTTTATCCAGATTCATAATTTGCGAAACCTTAACTCCTGGAGCTAAGGAAATTTCAAATTGGGTAACAACAGGGCCCGGAGTAACTGCAGTAATAGACACATCAAAACCAAAGTCGTTGAGCTTTTCTTCAACTTGGGTTGACATATCTTCTAAATCTTCTTTGCTATAGCCTGCGCCAGATATTGTTGGCTCGTCAAGCAGATCTAAGCTTGGCAGCCCGCTGATAGCAGCGGTGTTAAATAAATTAGAAGAGGCGGCTTTATTGATTTTCTTTTTTGGTTTGTCGCTTACTTTTTTCACCTTTTCCATTACTTTTTTCTTAACTGGCACAGGCGGCGGTGTGATTTTAACTTTTTCAGCTTTTTTGATTTTAGCCCTAGCTCTAGAGTCTTTGATTTTAGCGAGAATAGCCAACAACTTGTCTTTGATGATAGTGTAGATATTTGCCCATGATGCGCTAGCAACAATAGAATAGCTAAGCATCATAATTGCAAGGTAGACAATTAATGAAACTGAGCCAAATATTACTCCAAAGTATTCATGCATGCTAATACCTATATAGCCACCTGAAGCCCCAATATTTGGTACGCTTTGGGTTAAAAATGCACTAGTAAAAGCAATAAGCGCAATAAAAGCGATAAATTTTGTAACTAGTATTGAGTGCGGGATCGGGTCTTGTTCAGCAGTTTTATGTAAGCGAATGCCTAACACAATAAGACTAATTGGAATAATATAGGCACTATAACCTAAGATTGATAATGATATATCGCTAAGGTAGGCACCAAATATTCCCCCGAGATTTTCTACAGGTTCAATAAGTGCAACATCACCAGACCATGGGTTTTCATTATGTGAATAACTAATTAGTGATAATAGATACACCAAGCCGACGGCAACTGAGATGATAAACAGGATTTCACTAGTTGCTTTTGTGCGAGGTTTGGATGTATTTTTTTTAGCTCTTGATTTATTATTTTTTTTCAAGGTGGTTTATAATGTTTCCAACTGTGTATAAGTATAAAGGATAGACATATAAATGAGTGAAAATAAACATTGTAAGGTATTAATCGTTGGTTCTGGACCTGCTGGATATTCTGCAGCTGTATATGCTGCGCGTGCAAATCTAAATCCAGTAATTGTTAGTGGTTTAGAGCAGGGTGGACAGTTGATGACCACTACTGAAGTTGATAACTGGCCAGGAGACAGTGAAGGCGTACAAGGCCCTGACTTAATGGAGCGTATGCGTAAGCACGCAGAGCGTTTTAATACTGAGATTATTAATGATTATATTTCCTCGGTAGATTTCTCTAAACGACCATTCACTTTAAACGGTGGAGATACAACATATACTGCCGATGCAGTAATTATTGCAACTGGAGCCTCTGCTCGTTATCTTGGTCTTGAGTCAGAAGAAGCATTTAAAGGCAAAGGTGTTTCAGCTTGTGCAACTTGTGATGGCTTTTTCTATCGTAATCAAAAGGTTGCGGTTGTTGGCGGCGGTAATACCGCGGTTGAGGAGGCTTTATTCTTATCAAATATTGCCGAGCATGTTACTATCATCCACCGTCGTGATAAATTTTCAAGTGAAAAAATATTGGCTGATCAGTTAATTGAAAAGTCTAAAACTGGAAACATAACTATTGAATGGAATAATAACCTAGACGAGGTTTTGGGTGACAACATGGGAGTTACCGGTCTTAGATTAAAAGATAATGATGGCAATACTAAAGAAATTGATGTGCATGGCGTATTTATAGCAATTGGTCACAAACCGAATACTGATGTATTTGCAGGGCAAGTTGATATGGAGCACGGCTACATTGCTGTTAAAAGTGGTAGAGAAGGTAATGCCACGCAAACAAGTGTTGAAGGTATATTTGCAGCTGGTGATGTGGCTGACCATATCTATCGCCAAGCAATTACTTCTGCAGGTTCTGGTTGTATGGCTGCACTTGACGCTGAAAGATTCTTAGGTGAATAGTTTTTTTAGCTTTTATAAGAATTTATTGGTATAATTTCCTCTTTCTGGCCACATAGCTCAGTTGGTAGAGCAAGGGATTGAAAATCCCTGTGTCC
>CAYOFV010000039.1:0-3166 GCA_964403565.1 uncultured Piscirickettsiaceae bacterium
TGCGCATTATACACAAAACTATATTAGAAGTCAATAATATTCTAATATATTTTTACAAAAAGGCTATTTTTATGGAGATTTTGATAAAAATTACAAAAAAAAATCGGCGCATAAGCGCCGACTTCTTTAATAAATTAAACTAATAATTTATTTTGCTGGTACTGAGTATTGATCTCTTGAATCAATTGTACCTGCGCCCTTGCCATCTGCATAGCCTTTAGCGTATGCATCAGCTTGACCTTTAGCATAACCATCTGCTTGACCTTTAGCAAAAGCATCCATAGTACCAGAAGCATCACCTTTAGCAGTACCAGAAGCTTGACCATCTGCAGTAGCTGAAGATATGTTTTTAGTTTTGTTTTTATTGTTGTAATGGAAGCCCCAATCTGAATCATTGTCAAAATCATTATTATTAGAGAAAGGACCCATATTTGAACCTGAGTTAAAAGGACCCCAATTGTTAGAGCCTCTCATAGGACCAAAGTTATTACCACCAGTAAACGGACCCCAGTTGTTACCACCTGAGAAAGGACCCATATTTGAGCCACCGTCGAAAGGACCCCAGTTAGTTAGACCATTACCATAGCCGTAACCATCGTTACCACCACCATAGTATGGGTTATAACCACTATTGTTGCCCCAGAATGCTGTGGCTGATGTTGTTGCTACTACTGTAGCAAGCGCTACTACTTTTGTTACATTTTTCATTTATTCTCCCCAAGGGTTATTATTTATATATATATATTCAAGCTGATATTAATACCGACTTGATATGCATAATACACAAGTTTTTATATAGAGCAAGTCTATTAGTAGAGTGTAATACTATAATATAGATTCAATGATTGAATTTAATGTATTGCTTGGACGCATAATACTGTTTAACAGCTCTGAACTAGGCTTATAGTAACCGTACAAATCTATTGCCCCACCCTGCTCATTATTTAACTCATCAATAATAACATTCTCATTAGCAGACATAGATTGCGCTATTGATTTAAATTGTGCTTGCAATTCGCTATCTTGCTCTTGTTGAGCTAAAGCTTCTGCCCAATACATTGCAAGATAAAAATGACTACCACGATTATCTAACTCGCCTACTTTGCGTGATGGTGATTTGTTATTATCTAAAAACTTAGTAGTAGCTGCATCTAAAGTTGTTGCAAGAATTTGTGCTTTAGGCATATCAAATGTAGTGGCTAGATGCTCTAATGAAACAGCTAATGCTAAAAACTCACCAAGAGAATCCCAACGTAGGTGATTTTCAGATAACAATTGCTGTACGTGTTTTGGCGCTGAACCACCCGCACCAGTTTCAAATAAACCGCCGCCATTCATCAGTGGCACAATAGAAAGCATCTTTGCAGAAGTGCCTAGCTCTAAGATTGGGAATAAGTCAGTTAAATAATCTCTAAGTACATTACCAGTAACTGAGATAACATCCTTACCCTGTTTAATTTGTTCTAGTGTAAATTTAGTTGCCATGCGCACCGACATAATCTTAATATCAAGACCATCTGTATCATAATCCGGTAAATACCTATTAACTTTATTAATAATTTGCCTATCATGCGCACGTTTATCATCTAGCCAAAAAACAGCTGTAGCTCCTGTAGCTCGTGCACGATTCACTGCCAACTTAACCCAGTCTTGAATTGGGGCATCTTTTGCCTGACACATGCGAAAGATATCACCCTGCTCTACACTCTGTTCAAGCAATATATCTCCATCTTTGGAAACAACTTTAACAACTCCAGAAGCTGACATTTGAAAGGTTTTGTCATGAGAGCCGTATTCTTCTGCTTTTTGCGCCATCAAGCCTACATTTGATACAGATCCCATTGTGCTAGGATTAAACGCACCATGTTCTTTACAAAAATCAATTGTCTCTTGAAAAACTCCAGCATAAGATCTGTCTGGAATTACTGCCATAGTATCTTGTTGCTTGCCATCTTTATTCCACATCTGCCCTGATGTGCGAATCATAGCTGGCATTGATGCATCAATAATTACATCACTTGGTACATTTAAATTAGTAATACCTTTATCAGAATCAACCATAGCAACATCAGGCTGCTTAGCAAATACATTTTCAATATCAGCTTTAATTTCTGTTTTTTTGCTTAAGTCTAGTGTTTCGATTTTACTCAAAACATCTCCAAAACCATTATTTGCATTTACACCAAGATCTGCAAAGATGTCTTTATGTTTTTTAAACACATCTGCAAAAAATACACTAACAGCCTGACCAAAAATAATAGGATCTGAAACTTTCATCATCGTGGCTTTCATATGCACAGAGAATAAAATATCTTTCTCTTTTGCTTCAGCAATGGCCTTTGTTAAAAAACTATTTAGCGATGCTTGAGACATAACTGCTGCATCAATAATTTCACCTGCTTGCAGATAATCTGGAGCTCTTAATTGTTTAGCCGAACCATCGGAGCCTTTAAATTCAATACTAAACTGAGTTTCATTATCAATAGTTGTTGATTTTTCAGAACCATAAAAGTCGCCTTCACTCATACTTGATACAACTGTTTTAGAATCAGCTGACCAAGCACCCATAGAGTGCGGGTTTTTCTTTGCATAATTTTTAACCGATTTAGGTGCGCGCCTGTCAGAATTACCTTCACGTAATACTGGATTTACCGCACTTCCCAATACTTTTGCAAAAGTTGCTTTGTTTTTCTCATCTTCATCGGTCTGTGGATTAGAAGGATAACTAGGAATATCGTAACCTTGAGTCTGTAATTCGGAAATAACCGCCTCTAGTTGTGGAATTGATGCGCTTATATTAGGCAATTTAATAATATTAGCCTCTGGTGTTTTTGCAATTTTACCAAGCTCTGCCAAGGCGTCACCTATTGTTTGATCTTCTGTTAATTTTTCAGGAAAATTTGCAATTACACGACCCGCTAAAGAAATATCACGAGTTTCAACTTCTACATTAGCAGCTTTGGTAAACGCTTTTACTATTGGCAGAAATGAATAAGTTGCCAATGCTGGCGCTTCATCGGTCAAAGTATAGATAATCTTAGGTTTTTGTGACATTGTGCTTCCTATGTAGATAGTTAATTGCTTTAATTAACAAGTGTTTAGATAAATTCTATAGTAATAAATTTACTAATTTTTTAACAAATAGCTACGTTATTTTTAAACGCAA
>CAYOFV010000039.1:3266-5615 GCA_964403565.1 uncultured Piscirickettsiaceae bacterium
ATAGTAATAAATTTACTAATTTTTTAACAAATAGCTACGTTATTTTTAAACGCAATATTTTAGCATTTTCATGATTAGAATAGTATTTTTTCCTAGTGTTGATGTACTCAAAACCAAGTTTTTGATAAAAATCTAATGCCTGAATATTACTTTCACGCACCTCTATAAAAATAGAATTAACTTTAAGTTTTTTTAATTTATTTTCAACATATTTAAACAACTTATACCCAAGACCTTGTTGTTGATATTGGTTATCTATACAAATATTTAAAATATCTGCACTATCTACAGCTATAGAAACTAATGAATAGCCTATTATTTCTTTATCAATTAATATCGCCTGTTTAATAACATTGCTATTGTTAATACTAGATATAAATTTAGACCTATTCCATGGATGTGAAAATATAGATTCTTCTATGGCTAAAATATTACCAATGTCTTTAGTTACAATGGATTTATAAGAAATATTGATAGGCTTTATTATCAGTTTCGTTTTGATAGAAATAACCCAGCTCATCAAAACTGCGCTCTAGATCTGTTGCATCATCAGCCTGCAAGCCAATTAATACTCTACCAAAATCAGCACCATGGTTTCGATAATGGAATAACGATATATTCCAATTACTTCCAATCTTAATTAAGAATTTTAACAATGCGCCAGGACGCTCTGGAAACTCAAAACGATATAACAATTCATTATCGCAATCTGCTCTACCACCAACCATATAGCGAATATGGGTTTTGGCTATTGAGTTATCACTCATATCAAGCACATCAAATGATTCGGATAATTTTGCTAATAGCTGCTTTTTTTCTTCTATACCCCCACTTAAAGCAACACCAACAAAGATTCTTGCTTCTGAGTTAGAGCCATATCGATAATTAAATTCAGTGATTGAATAGTTGTCTAGAGTCTTACAAAAACTTAAGAAACTACCTGGTTTCTCTGGAATTGTTACTGCAAAAATAGCTTCATTATGCTCACCAAGATCTGCACGTTCAGCAATATATCTTAGGCGATCAAAATTAACATTAGCGCCAGAGACTACTGCTACCAAATTTTCGCCACTAATATTGTTGTTTTCTATGTATTTTTTCACGCCAGCTGTTGCCAACGCACCAGCAGGTTCAGAAATTGAGCGCACATCTTCATACACATCTTTTATTGCTGCACAAATCTCATCGTTCGATACTAATACCACTTCATCAACCACTTCTTTAGCAATAGGATAAGTTACCTCACCAATTTGCTTAACCGCAACTCCATCGGCAAAACGACCAACTTCTGGCAATACTGTACGCTTACCATCTCTTAATGCTTGATAAAGAGTTGGTGAATCTTCAGGCTCGACACCTATTACTTTAATCTCTGGTTTGTAGTGTTTAATATAAGTTGCCATACCAGCAATAAGACCGCCGCCGCCCACAGGAATAAAAACTTTATCTATGTTTTTATTTTGCTCAAGTATTTCTTTAGCAATAGTTGCCTGTCCTGCCATAACCTCTATGTCATCATAGGGGTGAATAAAAACCAGGTTTTGTTCTTGTTCCAATTGTTTAGCATACTGGTATGCATCATCATACACATCCCCATGTAATACTACCTTTGCACCTAGCTGTTCAACCGCATTAACTTTAATTTTAGGGGTGGAAACCGGCATTACAATAATTGCATCGATTCCCATTTTTTGGGCGGATAATGCAACACCTTGAGCATGATTTCCAGCACTTGATGCAACAACACCTTTGGCTAGTTGGTCGCTATCTAAGTTTGATATTTTTTGATAGGCGCCACGCAATTTAAAAGCATGAATAGCAAGCTCATCTTCTCTTTTAAGATAGATATTATTACCAGTGCGTTCACTAAGTTGATGTGCTAACTCTAGTTGAGTAACACTAGCAACATCATAGACATTGGTATTATCGGCAAGCTCAACAATGCTTTGCATGTAGCTCCTTAAGATAATTAACACTTACATAAGTATGATCAGTAGCATCACCCTTAATCATTTCAAACGGTTTGTTTGGTTCGCCAAGATTATTTAGCACAACCATTGCTCCATCAAACTCATGGGTTTTAGTGTACTCATTTATAGTAATAAGTGTTTTAAGGTTTGCATCAGTTGCAGATACTATACCATTATGAGAATCTTCAAACGCAATTGCATTTTTTGGATCAAGATTCATCTTGTCTAATACGTAGTGATAAATATCTCCTGCTGGCTTAAGATTTGGTACAACATCTCCAGCTCCAATTACTTCAAACCAATCCATAGCTTCTTCGCCTAAAGTATTTTTTATAAGAGCGTCTACATTTGCAGGTGTTGTAGTGGTTGCAATTGCAAG
>CAYOFV010000039.1:5715-11215 GCA_964403565.1 uncultured Piscirickettsiaceae bacterium
TATTTTTTATAAGAGCGTCTACATTTGCAGGTGTTGTAGTGGTTGCAATTGCAAGTCGTAATCCTGCTTCTCTAGCTTCATTAAATAGTCTTTCAACGCCAGGACGTAATGGCACTCTACCTTCGTCCATCAAGCGCACATAAATACTGGTTTTAAGCTTATGAATAGATGCAACAAAATTATCTAAATCATCATGTGAAAAGCTTTGATTGTATTTGCTTAAATAATATTTAATTCTAAGTTGTCCACCAGTTACATCTAACAATTCATGATAAAGCTCATTAGACCACTCCCAATCAAGCCCCAACTCTTTAAATGCCATATTAAATGCAACTAAATGACCATCACGCTCAGTATTTGCCAAAGTACCATCAACATCAAAAATTAAAGCTTCTAAAGACATAATTTTTCCAAAAATAACAAAAATAAATTGCTATTTTAAGATAGTTTAGGTAAAAAGATATTTTTTTTAAATTTTAATACTTGCTATGTCAGAGTTAAACCTTCAAGATATTCCAGACTACAAACCTACTAAAGACGAAGAGTTTATGTCTGCAGGACAATTGGAACACTTCAAAAATAAATTAATGGCTTGGAGAGATCAGCTTGTACGCGAGGCAGAGTCAACTATCCACCATATTCAAGAAGACTCAACTCAAGTAGCTGATATTAACGATAGAGCAACTCTTGAAGAGGAATTTGCACTAGAACTTAGAACTCGTGATCGCGAAAGAAAGCTTATCAGCAAGATTGATAAAACTCTACATATAATTGAACTTGGTGATTACGGCTACTGTAAAACTTGTGGTGCTGAAATTGCTCTACAACGTTTAGAAGCACGTCCTACTGCTGATGAGTGTATTGATTGTAAAACAGTAGCAGAAAAACGCGAAGTATAATTTTTTCTACGTTTTTTTGTCTTTTGCTGCGTCAGACCCTATAAATTTTTCAAAACTCTAAAAGTGCTGGTAAGACTGGCACTTTTTTTCAAACCCTCCTAGCCTTTTAATTCCTAATTCTTTGGTAATAGTGCCTATAAATGTTAGGCTAACATCAAGCCGACTTTCTAACTCTTTAATTTTATCAACCTTATCCTCTGGAACTGTAAAGCATAGCTGATAGTCATCACCTCCAGCAAGTACTGAGCACCAATCGTTAGTATCTTTTAGATAATTTACAACTTCGGCATTTAATGGAATATTGTTTAAATCTATAGTTGCGCCAACATTAGATTTTGTCAATATATGACCAAGGTCTTGTTCTAGACCATCAGATATATCAATGCAACTATTGGCAACCCCTAAGAGCTTTTGCCCTAATCTAATTTGTGGCTCTGGTGTATTTAACTTTTTAAGTAAGCTAATACTAGGCGTATTTCCACCTTGGATTTGCATCCAAGCAAGAGCAGCGTCACCAATTGTATTTGATACATAAATATAGTCGCCAACTTTTGCACCAGATCTAAGTAAAGCATTGTTATCAACAGTGCCAGTTACGTTAATGGTAATACTTAGATTACCATTAGTAGTATCTCCACCTACAAGCTTGATGTTATATTTATTAGCCAGAGACTTAAGTGAGGTAGAAAATTCATCTAACCATTTATCATCAACACTTGGTAAAGTTAGTGCTAGAGTAAAAAACAGTGGTGTTGCACCCATTGCTGCAAGATCGGATAAATTAACAGCCAATGCTTTATGTGCAATATCTTTAGCAGTCGTATCATCGGTAAAATGAACACCAGAAATTAAAGTGTCAACACTAGTTGCCAACCTATGGTTCGGCTTTGTATTAATTAATGCGCAGTCATCACCTACGCTAAGAATATCTGAATTTGAATTTTGCCAATTGAAATATTTTTCAATTAAATCAAATTCATTCACTGCGGATATTTTTTTGTCATTTTTTCATCGATCTCACCGCGTCCAGCATTGAACATAGATCCAGAGCCGATAACAGAACCAACCAAAATAACAACAAATAAAGGAATAATGCTTAGCCTCATGGTAATTGCTTCCACAATACTTGTGCCATCCATACCAACATTAGCACCAGTACTTAGAACTGAGCCAACAGCCAAACCTATAAAATAAATTACATATGCAACAATCATCATCTTATAGCGATTAAGTGATAGTTGCCAATGAATATAGACCAGATATGGATCGTTTTCCTTGGCTTTTTTAGTTCTAAAAAAAGTATAGATAATAATTAAACACGAAAGTGCAATTGTACTCATAACTGCAAGATTCATATCAACTGATAGTAGCTTGATCAAACCTAGAGTAAAAAATAGATGAATTACCATTACATTAACGGTAAATAACTCGTGTGGAGCTTTAGCTTGTCTGCGCTCCTGTGCGCTTGCTTCAATTGTAATCATATTGGTAATTTTATACTAATATGATTAAATTTTTACATATAAGCGTTTTGAGTGTCCGAGTGATCTGTTGCGTCACGAACAGATTTAATCTCTGGAAATCTAGCTTTAAGTTGAGCCTCAACACCTTGCTCTAGAGTAAGTTTTACAGATGAACAACCTTGACAGCCACCACCGAAATTTAAAATAACATCCAAATCATCGGTAATTTCAACTAATTCAACAAAACCACCATGTGATGCTAGAGATGGTGATATTTCTGCAGCAATAACATATTTTATTTTTTCAGCTAGTGGTGCATCTTCTCCAGGCTCTTCACCTTTGGCATTTGGAGCGGTAATAGTAAGTTTTTTACCAGCACCTTCGTCTTTTAACGCTACTTCTGATTCTTCCAAGAATTCAAAATTAACTTCATCGATAAATGCATTAAAACCTTTGTATTCAAATTTTTGATAACTTTTTGTTAAGTCATTTGGAAAACAAAAATTAAAAGTAACTGTTGCAGCTGGAGTTCCGGCTTTTTCAATGTCAACCCTAAGACCTAAATCCTTTTCATCTTGCTGTTTAAAAAGATCAGCCACATACTCTTGTGCTTCATCAGTAATAGTAAACATAGTTATTTATCAAAAATTAAATTATCAATTAGGCGTGTTGAGCCAATAAAGACTGCACATAATATAGCAATTTTCTTTGTAGTGTCAGTAATTTCACTAAGGGTATTGGCATCAAGTATTTCAAAATAGTCAACTTTACCCATATCTTCTAAGAAATCTATTGCACCTTCTTTAGACTTTAATATACTTTTTCCAGACTCAACATTGTCTTTAGTTTGTATTAAATTTTTATAAATATTACTAGCAAGGTCAAATTCCTCACTACTTAAATATTTATTGCGCGTACTCATTGCTAAACCGTTTTTTTCTCTAGCAATAGGCACTGATAAAATATTTATATCAAGCCCATAATTACTAACCATATTTTTAATAACTAATAATTGCTGATAGTCTTTTTCACCAAATACTGCAACATCTGGCTCTACTATATCAAACAGACGCTTAACAACTTGTACTACACCTTTAAAATGCCCAGGGCGTGACGCACCGCATAGAATATTTGCAATCTGTCCTGGATCTATATCGCTAGATACACCCTGAGGATATATTTCATTTTTTGTTGGAGCAAATATAACATCCACACCTTTTTCGTTAAGTAATTTTTTATCATTCTCAAAAGTATTTGGATATTTTTCAAAATCCTCGTTCTCACCAAATTGAGTAGGATTAACAAAGATGCTAACTACAACAATATCTGCATTATCTTTCGCCTTATCTACTAGAGATAAGTGCCCTGCATGCAACCCGCCCATGGTTGGTACAAAAGCTATAGTTTTGTTTTTTGCTTTATATGTAGATACAAGCTCCTCTATATCAGAGGTTGTATTAATAACTATGCTCATCCGTTGGGAAAGATCCGCTTTTAACAGAGTTGATAAAATCTTTAACCGCTTGGTTAATAGAGTTGTTATCAACCAGAAAATTCTTAACAAATTTTGGGATGTATCCAGTATTAATTCCAAGCATATCATAACTAACTAAAACCTGGCCGTCACAATCTTTACCAGCACCAATGCCGATAGTTGGAATTGATATTGATTCACTAACCTTTTTAGCCAAATTAGATGGAACACACTCCAATACTAAAACCTTAACACCTAGTGATTCAAGTAGCTTTGCATCAGAGATAATTTTATTTGCACTAGCCTCATCTCTACCTTGCACCTTATAACCACCAAGCTCAATCACTGATTGCGGTTGCAAGCCAAGATGCCCACATACTAGAATATTATTATCTTGCAAAATCTTAAATGATTCTTTATGTTCTGCACCACCTTCAAACTTAACCATTTGCGCACCAGCGTTAATTAACTTTTTAGCATTGTCTAGTGTTTGTTTGGCATTTTCATAACTCTTGTAAGGCATATCAGCAATAAGCAATGCATCTTTAATGCCTTTTGCCACTATCTGAGTGTGATAAACCATATCTCCCATAGTGACGCCAAGTGTATTTTCGCCACCTTGAATGACATTACCAAGTGAATCACCCACCAAAATAACATCAACACCGCACTCATCAAACAACTTAGCAAACGAGCTATCATAAGCTGTCAAACAAGTGATTTTTTCACCATTTTGTTTAAATTGTTTTAGCTTCTCAATATTCAAAATTAATAAACCTCTTTACGGTGCGCTACTCTAATAATAGTAATTAATAAAATATTATTTTCCTTCAAATATACAATTCTGTAATTACCTGAACGCTTTCTATATTTACCCTTATGCTTGCCTTTTAAAGGTTTATCTGAAGAAAAATAACCGCTTTCAAGATCCTTTATCTTTGTGTAAATTAGTCGTTGATTTGGTTTGTCAATCTTCTCTAGCTCTTTAACAACGTATTTTGGAACAACAACTTTATACATCTAGTCAATACCAAGCTTCTGAGCCACTTGTTCTAGAGAAAACACTTCAACCGAACCTTTTTTTACCTCATCTATTCTTTGGTCTGCAATCATTTCATCCAAAGTATCAAAATAAGACGCAATAGATTTTTCTATCAAGTAGGTTCTAGTTCTGTCTAGTTCATTTGCATAAGAATCCAAATCACCCAATAAGGATTCATTCAATCTAATATTAATTGCTTTCTTCATATTATTGTCTCTTTATGTATATATATGTAGATACATTGTACCACACTTATAAAACATCTACAATTTAATCAGATCTGAAGTCTCTAATTTATCAATTAACTCTTCAAGTGGACCTAATACTGGAACTTTAAGATCTGGTTCAATCTCATATAGTGGCACCAATACAAAATGACGATTCATCATCTCTGGATGTGGAACCACTAACTGTTTAGAAGCAATAACTTGTGCACCATAAACTATTATGTCTAAATCAATGGTTCTCGCACCCCATTTTTTCTCACGCACTCTATGTTGTTTTTCTTCAATTTCTTGACAAACATACAAAAGCTCTAATGCAGTTAAATGTGTATTTATCTTACACACAGCATTAAGATAATCTGGCTGATTTGAATTATCTACCGGCTTTGATTGATACA
>CAYOFV010000040.1:0-10918 GCA_964403565.1 uncultured Piscirickettsiaceae bacterium
TGGCAAAACTGGTAGTTATCAAAGCAAAGAAACCACCCTTTGGGGTGGTTTTTTTACACCAAACCACATAATATGTTTCTTGGGGACATATATTTATAAAGGAAAATATTATGAAAAAAATTATCACTACTGCAATATTTATTACATCAACATCTGTGTTTGCTGATTTTCATTCAGCTGATTACGATTGGAATAATGACAAACCACAAGAGACTGTAACAACATATTCACAGCTTGCCATTTCACCAGTTTTTACAAACAAGAGATTTACTAATCTTGAGCCACAAAAGCAATTTGCTTACAGATATAAGAAAGACAATGGTTTTTTTGGCTATAACCCATATAATTATTTCGACCCAAGATGGGCTATGGAAGAGATGAATAATATGATTGACTAGTGTTTTCTGACCTAATTCAAAACCACCCTTTGTGGTGGTTTTTTTGTTTATAAAATAAAATTGAATTTATTGATTTTAGTCAAATCAAATATCATCAATAACCACTACAATTAATTTCTTTTGTTTTTAGTTGGTTTTTCTTTTGCTTTCAGAATATGTAAACACTTTAGGACAAGATCTGCTTAAAACTTATGGGGAAAGGGTTCACAAAGTTGCAATAGATGCAGGATTAAGTTGTCCGAATAGAGATGGCTCAAAAGGTATTGGCGGTTGTACATTTTGTAACAACTCGACTTTTAGTCCAAATGGCAGAGAGCCTGATACTATTCTTAAGCAAATCCAAAATGGCCGTGAAGTTATTTCTAAACGTACAGGTGCAAAAAAATATATTGCTTATTTTCAAGCCTACACCAACACATATGCAGATATTCAAACTCTACGACAAATGTATGCTACAGCCTTAGGGCAAAGCGATGTAGTTGGACTATCTGTGGGCACTAGACCTGATTGTGTGCCCGATGAAACACTTGAGCTGTTGCTTGAATATCAAAATCAAGGCTTTGAGGTGTGGTTAGAGCTTGGTCTGCAATCTGCGTTTGATTCTACTCTGAAGCGGGTTAATCGTGGTCATGGGTTTAAAGAGTATAAAGACACTTTACTTAAAGCTAGAGCAAAAGGCATAAAGGTCTGTACACATTTAATTATTGGTCTGCCGGGTGAAGACACTTTACATTACAAGTCAACACTTAATCAAGTGCTTGAGCTTGGAGTTGATGGACTGAAGTTCCACCCTTTGCATGTAGTTAAAGGCACACAACTTGCTAACGAATATCGAAAAGGGGAATACAAACCCATAACTATGGATCACTATACTCAGGTTGTTGCTGAATTAGTAACAATGGCACCCAGTGATATGATCTATCATCGCTTAACTGGCACAGCAAATGAAAGCCAGTTATTGGCGCCAAAATGGTGTTCAAAAAAGTGGGAAGTGTTAAATAGTATTGAGCATAAGTTAAAACGTAAAGAGAAGATATTATGGAATTAGTTTGTCCTGCTGGAAACCTTCCGGCATTAAAAACAGCAATTGATAATGGTGCAGATACAGTTTATATTGGCTTTGGAGACGATACTAACGCGCGTCACTTTGCAGGTTTAAATTTTAATGAGGAGCGTGCTTTGCAGGGGACTGAATATGCACATGCTCGAGGAAGAAAAGTATATGTTGCTATTAATACCTATCCTCAGCCATCAGGATGGCAAAGGTGGACGGAGGCTATAGACCGTGCGGCTAGAATTGGTGTTGATGCGGTTATTCTTGCTGATATTGGGCTTATGGAATATGCATATTCAAACCACCCCAAACTAAAATTACATTTATCAGTTCAAGGATCTGCAACAAGCTATGAAGCTTTGAATTTTTATCAAGAAAACTTTAATATTAAACGTGCAGTATTGCCAAGGGTGCTATCTGTTGCCCAAGTTAAAAGGGTTATAGACAATACTAGTGTTGAAATTGAAGTGTTTGGTTTTGGTTCTTTATGCGTTATGGTAGAAGGCAGGTGTATTTTGTCATCATATGCAACTGGGCGTTCGCCCAATACCTATGGAGCCTGTTCTCCAGCATCGCATGTGGAATATATTGATAATGAATATAGTTTAGAAACTCGTCTTGGTGGTGTACTTATAGATTCTTATACAAAAGATGAAATTGCTGGATACCCTACTCTATGTAAAGGCAGATTTGAAACTATGGGAGATGTTGGTTATGCTTTAGAGGAGCCTACTAGTTTAAATACTTTGGATATTTTGCCAGAGCTTAAAGATATCGGGGTTGTGGCAATTAAAATTGAAGGCAGGCAACGCTCGCCTGCATATATAAAAACCGTTGCAAAAACCTGGTCAGAGGCCTTGAAAGAGCTTGATAAGGGGGGCTATCATACAAAATCTGAATGGTCTAGTGCACTTGACAAAGTTTCTGAGGGTTTTCAGACCACACTTGGAGCTTATTCAAGGAGTTGGCAATGAAAATATCTGTTGGACCTATTTATTTTTATTGGCCAAAGCAAAGAGTTATTGATTTTTATAAAAAAATCGCCAATTCAAAAGCAGATATTGTATATCTGGGTGAAGTGGTTTGCTCTAAACGCAAAGAATTAAGGTTTGAAGACTGGTTAAATATTGCTAGTGAATTAGAAGCTAGCGGTAAAGAGGTGGTGTTATCAACTTTAACATTGTTAGAGGCTGATTCTGAGCTGAGGCGTATGAGAAGAATATCCCAAGAAAGTAAGTATATGATAGAAGCAAATGATTTTGCTGCTATAAGCCTTGCCAGTAAAGAGTCTAAAGGCTTTATTGTGGGGCCAAGTGTTAATGTATATAACGCAAACAGCCTGAACTTTTTAAAAAGCAAAGGCATGAAGCGCTGGTGTTTTCCAGTTGAGTTGTCAAAAAACACTTTACAAGATATGATTGTTCATAAAGATGATGATTTAGAGGTTGAAGTTTTTGCTTTTGGTAAATTACCTCTAGCCTTTTCTGCACGTTGTTTTACCGCTAGAGCTTATGATCTTGATAAGGATGATTGTCAGTATAAGTGTATTATGCATAGTGATGGCATGTTGTTGTCAACTAAAGAAGACGAGGAGTTTTTAACTATCAACGGCATACAGACAATGTCAAACGATACTTTTAATTTAATTAATCAGATTGATGATATGCGTAATATTGGTGTAGATGTTGTGCGCATAAGTCCTCAAAGCAAAAACACCGATAAGATTGTTAATACATTTAAAGATTTAAGTTTAAATAACATCAATAAAGACAATGCCAAAAAGCAGTTAGACAACTTATCATCTAGTGCTTTTTGTGATGGTTATTGGTTTGAAAGCCCTGGCATGAAAAACATTGAGCTTGAAAATATAGACAATTAAATACATACGTCTGTATCGGCCAATCTATCAAAATAGCGTGCTCGATAGTAATGACGTTTATTTTTTTCACTATCAGTAAACGCCGCCCTATCGTGTAATACATTGTTGCTAATTAGCCCCATGCCTGGCTCGAGCAAGCCTTTAAATACATATTGAGACTTATCATCATTAAGTGTTTTCTCTAAATAGTTTAGAGCTTCTTGAGCAATAGTATTTTTTGACCATTCAATATTGCGTTTTCTAGCGGTGTAGCGCATATGTAAATTGCCATTATTGGTTATGCTGAATACAGGCCCTGAGCGGTCTGGTCTAATACTGCCATCAGCTTCTGTTCCTGCTGGAATAGTCATAACATCATCCTGCATAAGTGCTTTTATATAGTCAGGATTTTTTTCACGCAGTAGAATATATGCAATTTCGTGATCCATAAGCTGGTTTTCACCACCCGTAGCTGCCTTTTGTACAACATGCAGATTAAGCGCATGGATTTGCTTATTCTGAGCATTGTAATAGCCATCTGTATGCCAATTAATCATTTTGTTAGTATATGGAATATATTTTTTACGAATACCACTATCTACTACTGTAAGCGAGGTTAAACCGTTATCATCAGCAAGCCAGTTTTTGTTTAATTGCCCTAGGCCAAATTTATTAGCTATAGCAATTGGGATTTCGGGCGATGGGTCGGTGCCGGTGTTGCCAACATAAATAGCCATATTGGCCTTTTGTGTTAAATTTAATAGTGCTTTATATTCATTACTGCTAAGATTTCTTGGATCTTGAACTTCTACTAACAAGTCAGCAATACTTTGAGGATGTTGGGTTAATTTTTCATCTCTATATCTTTTGTACAAATCTTCATTGTTAAATAAAAAAGGCGACTGTAGATTATTAGATATTTTTTGAGTTTGCATATGTCTATCCTTAAGGCAAAAAAGAATAGATTTTAATTATGAAATATTAAATAGCCTTGATGGATGTCAATTAAAGCAAATTATTTTTGTCAAGTACTTTATGTATTTTTTTGGCTGTCTTTGCTAGCTTGTTTAAGTCATTAAGAGTTGGGATTTCGTTATTATCAAGTTTGTATTCCCACTGATCAATCTCAACCGCTAAAAAATCAACCAATTTAAGCGAGCATCCAGAACATGTATCGGAACAAAAGTCACTATCTACACTGTCAAAAGGCAGGGTGTCTTTTATCTGCGCAATAAGGTTGCGCATGGCTTGCGTAGTATTTGGTTTCACGTGAATAGCTTAACACTTAATTTTGATAATTGTGTTATTTATTGCACCAATTGTCACGTAAAAACGGATATATTTTGGCTAGAATATTGTCTGAGAGTTTTGCTATCTTGCTTGAATCTGTATCAAAGGCATCTAAAAAGTTCTTAACATACAGGCCTAATTCGGTAGATCCTTGCATAGTAATTTTTCTTTGAAAAAATAAAGTATCAGGGTCTTTTTCTTTGGCAATCATTGAGAGAAAGTCACACGAGTTTGCACTTATACGCAGACTGGATATATGTTCATTATCAGCACAAATGATTTTGCCTTTATTAAGACTTAGGCAAAAAGATACATTAAGATCGTTTATTTTTATAAATACCCACTTATTGGTTAAAAAATCAAGCTCACCATCAGTTATAGATTGAGAGAACGCTTGGTTAAACACAGTGCTAATTGTTTTATTGCTAATAGATCTAGGAATTAGCAATAAAGGCGAAGGCAGGTTTAACAAAGCTGGCTTGATAGAACTAACTACACTCATTTTTGTACAGTTTTTAATAAATAACTTCTAATTTTAATAAAAACTCTTAATTAATTACTTAACCAAAATCAATTTATGAAAAAAAATTAAAAAAATTGATCTGCGTCAATACACCACTATATATAGTTGTTTTATAATTTAAAAACACTAGATGTAGTATTAATCTAGATGAGGAGAAAATTAATAATAATCTATAGGGGAAGATATGACCACAGTAAAGGCAAAAAAACCAAATTGTGTTGTCAAAAGAGACGGCACAATAGCACTATTTGATAGTGAGAAAATTAACCAAGCAATATTTAAAGCAGGAGTTGCAAGTAGTGAGTTTGATGATCTTGAGGCTAATTTTTTAACTCAACAGGTATTAAAGGTATTGGGATACCTTGAAGACAAAGAGCCAGATATTGAAAAAATACAGGATACAGTTGAGCAGGTATTAATCTCAAATAATTTTATTGACACCGCAAGAGCTTATATTGCTTATAGACAACAACATAAAAGACTAAGAGGTGATAAAAAAACATTAGTCGATGTTGCATCTTCTATTAATGAATATTTAGATCGTGCTGATTGGCGTGTAAATGCCAATGCTAATCAAGGTTATTCATTGGGTGGATTAATTCTTAATGTTTCTGGCAAGGTTATTGCTAACTATTGGCTTAGTCATGTGTATGCTCCAGAAGTAGGACAGGCTCATAGAGATGGCGATATACATATTCATGACTTGGATATGCTTTCAGGATATTGTGCAGGTTGGTCACTTAGAACTTTATTAAGAGAAGGGTTAAACGGCATTGATGGAAGAATTGAGGCTGGGCCTCCGAAGCATATGTCTAGCGCTATTGGACAGATTGTAAATTTTTTAGGAACCTTGCAAAATGAATGGGCCGGAGCTCAAGCTTTTTCATCATTTGATACCTATCTAGCCCCATATATACGTTTGGATAATTTGAGTTATAAAGAAGTAAAGCAGCACATACAAGAGCTTATTTATAATCTTAATGTGCCATCTAGATGGGGTACGCAAACACCATTTACCAACCTTACTTTTGATTGGGTGTGTCCAGAGGACTTAAAAGACCAGGCGCCAATGATGGGCGATGAAGAAATGCCATTTACTTATGGAGTATTGCAAAAAGAAATGGATATGATTAATAAAGCATATATCGAGGTAATGACTGAGGGCGATGCTAAAGGCAGGGTATTTACCTTTCCAATTCCAACATATAACATGACTCCAGAGTTTCCGTGGGAAAGTGAAAACGCTAAGCGTCTTTTTGATATGACAGCAAAATATGGTCTGCCATATTTTCAAAACTTTTTAAATTCAGATCTTAAGCCAAATATGGTTAGATCAATGTGTTGTCGCTTACAACTTGATCTAAACGAGCTGCTTAAGCGTGGCAACGGTTTGTTCGGATCTGCAGAACAAACAGGCTCATTGGGCGTGGTTACAGTCAACTGTGCTAGGCTGGGATATACACATTCAAACGATAAAAAGGAGCTGTATAAACAGCTTGATAAGTTGCTAATTATGGCAAAAGAATCATTAGAGCTTAAGCGCAAGGTGGTTCAGCAGCTTATGGATAATGGACTATTTCCATATACTAAACGCTATTTAGGAACACTGCGCAATCACTTTTCTACCATTGGAGTAAATGGTATTAATGAGATGATTCGAAACTTCACTAGAGATAAAAACGACATATCTAGCAGTGATGGCCATAAGATGGCAGTTGAATTTTTAGATCATATTCGTATGCGCATGGTGGAGTTTCAAGAAGAGACTGGACATATGTTTAATCTTGAAGCTACTCCTGCTGAAGGCACAACATATCGCTTTGCTAAAGAAGATATTAAGCGCTTTCCTGAAATCTTACATGCGGGTGATGATGAAAAACCTTATTACACTAATTCGTCACAATTGCCAGTTGGATATACATCAGATCCTTTTGCAGCTCTAGAGATGCAGGACGAATTACAAACCAAATATACTGGTGGAACAGTACTTCACCTATATATGGGTGAGAAAATAAGTAGCGGTGAAGCTTGTATGAAAATGGTTAAGCGCTCTCTTACAAACTTCCGTTTGCCATATATTACGATTACCCCAACCTTTTCTATTTGTCCTAAACATGGGTATTTGGAGGGTGAGCATGAATTTTGTCCAAAGTGTGATGAAGAATTACTTGTAAAGAAACAACTAACTACAACAGGAGAAAACAATGAAACAAAAGAAAATATTGCTTAAAAATAGTGAACGTCAGGTATGTGAAGTATGGACACGAGTTATGGGTTACCATCGTCCAGTAACAAGCTTTAATCCAGGAAAACAGTCTGAATACGCAGAGCGTGTCTGTTTTAAAGAATAATAAAGTTGAAAGATAATATTAATGTTGGCGGCTTTGAGCCGCTAACAACAATAGATTTTCCAGATCACCTTTCATGTGTGGTTTTTACCCAAGGCTGCCCATGGCGTTGTAGGTATTGTCACAACCATGATTTGATTCCGGCAAATAAAACAGGTGAATTTAATTGGGATGATATTGTTAAATTTATCAAGAGTAGAAAAGGCCTGTTAGATGCCGTGGTGTTTAGTGGTGGTGAGCCGCTATTACAAAAAAACTTGCTTGACAGCATTAAGCAAATTAAAAATATGGGCTTTAAAATAGGCTTGCATACTACTGGAGCATATCCAGATAGATTTAAAAAAGTATTGCCACATATTGACTGGGTTGGTTTTGATATAAAACATTTACCATTTAAATATGAGCTTATTACACAAACAAAGCTATCTGGTGAAAAGGCTTTTAAATCACTAGAATTATTAATAAACTCAAATATTGAGTACGAGTTAAGATTAACTAGACATCCGTCACTTATAGACGATGTTGAGCTTGCCGGTATAAAAAGACTAGTTAAGAAAAATTATGGTGTAGATGTAAAAATACAAAGATGTAATACTAACAATTGTCTTGATCCTGAACTAAAGATAGTTTGATGGCAATAAAAAAGGCGCTTTAAGCGCCTTTTTTATTAAGAGCTAAATTATTATTAGCCTTTGATTTGCGACATTACCTCATCAGCAAAGTTTTCTTCTTTTTTCTCGATACCTTCACCAACTTCAAAACGAACAAAAGATGCAACTTTTGCATTATTGCTAGACAACAGTTTGCCTACAGTAGTGTCTGGGTCTTTAATAAACGCCTGGCCATGAAGAGTAATTTCATTAACAAATTTCTTCATACGACCAACAATCATTTTTTCAATGATTTCTTCAGGTTTTCCAGACTCACGAGCTTGCTCAACAAAGATTGCTTTTTCACGCTCTAAAATTTCATCTGCAAGGTCATCTTCACTTACGCATTCAGGCTTAGATGCAGCAATATGCATAGCAACATCTTTGGCTAGATTTTCATCACCACCTTCAAGTGTTGTTACAACAGCAATTTTGTCACCGTGCTTGTATGCGCCAATTACGCCATCAGTTTTTATTGTTTGCACTCTACGAATAGTAATGTTTTCACCAATCTTGGCAACAATATCCTCTCTTGATTTTTCTAAAGAATCGCCATTATCAAGCGTTTGAGTCATAAACTCATCAATATCTTTAGGTTCGGTTTTAAGTGCTAAAGCGCCTAATGTGTTTACATAATCGATAAACGCATCACCTTTTGCTACAAAGTCAGTTTCAGAGTTAACCTCTAAAATAGTTGCAGTTTTGCCATCATCGCTAATTGATACGTTAACTAAACCTTCAGCAGCAACTCTACCAGATTTTTTAGCAGCTTTAGCTGCACCAGATGTACGCATCAAGTCAATTGCTGCCTCCATGTCGCCATCAGTTTCTGCAAGAGCTTTTTTGCAGTCCATCATGCCTGCGCCAGTTCTTTCTCTTAATTCTTTAACCATTGATGCTGTAATAGCCATAATAATCTCCTAATTTGTGTGCGCCCAGAAAGGGCGCGAATAATGTTTACGCAAGTTTTTCAATAATTTGCGCTTTTGTGTCTTTGCTCGCAACCTCAACACCCATTTTTTGAGCATATTCAACTAGGTCTGCTTTAAGCATAGCGTTTAATTCGGCTTCAGAAAGCTTGCTCTCTGCAGCTTCAGCTTCAACTTTTTCAGTTTTTGCCTCTTGCTTAGGCTCAGCTTTTTTAGCAGGTGCTTTCTTTTTAACTGGCTTATCTGCAACTGCTACACCGGCAGCAGCTTTTGCTTCTAAAACTGCATTAGCAATTTCTCTTGCATAGAAGCTAATTGCACGAATTGAATCATCGTTACCAGGAATTACATAATCAATGCCTTCAGGGTTATGGTTAGTATCAACTACACCAATAATTGGCATATTTAGTTTTTTTGCCTCGGCAACAGCGTTTTTCTCATGACCGATATCAATTACAAAAACTACATCTGGAATGCCGCCTAAGTCTTTAATACCACCAAGACTACGCTCAAGTTTGTCCATTTCACGAGTCATCATTAGAGCTTCTTTTTTACCAAACTGAGAAAAGTTTTCTTCAGCTAAAAACTCTAAATCTTTAAGACGCTTGATTGATGACTTAATTGTTTTGTAGTTAGTCATCATGCCACCTAACCAGCGATGGTTTACATACGGCATACCACAACGGATAGCCTCTTGCTTCATAATGTCACTTGCAGCACGCTTTGTGCCAACAAAAAGAATTGAACCGCCTGCCGCTGCTGTTTTTGATGCAAAGTTAAGTACATCATTAAACATTGGTAGAGTTTTTTCTAGGTTGATAATATGAACACCATTACGAGTACCGTAAATAAAGCGTTCCATTTTTGGGTGCCAGAAGCGTGAACGGTGACCAAAGTGTACACCAGCTTCTAACATGTTTTTCATGCTAGTTTTTGCCATTAGATTTTCTCCGGGTTAGCAAAGGGATAGACCCTTTCTTCCACAACTTCTACTAACCAATCTTAATAAATTAAGACACCCTGATTAATATGCCAAGCTGTGTGATACATTAAAATAAACTGGACGCTTAAATTACTTAGGCGCCCAGCTCGACTTTTTGAACCACCACCAGTTAAAAAACTAGTAGCGGTTCGTAAAAACGTTGAATTATACTTAAATTTTTATTTTTTTCAACTATTTAGCTTGTGCAAGCTCAGCTCTCATGGCGTCGATTGTAGCTTTATAGTCTTCAGTATTAAAGATTGCAGATCCGGCAACAAAAGTATCTGCTCCAGCTTCAGCAATTTCACGAATGTTGTCAATTTTCACACCGCCATCGATTTCTAAACGAATGTCGCGACCAGAGTCATCAATCATTTTACGTACAGTGCGCAGTTTATCGAGTGCAGATGGAATAAATGATTGACCGCCAAAGCCTGGATTAACAGACATAAGTAGAATCATGTCAACTTTGTCCATTACATGGTCAAGATAGCTTAAAGATGTAGATGGATTAAATACTAAGCCTGATTTACAACCACTTTCCTTAATAAGACCTAAAGAGCGATCAACATGCTCAGAAGCCTCTGGGTGAAATGTAATGTATGATGCGCCAGCGCTAGCAAAGTCAGGAATAATGCGATCAACAGGCTTAACCATCAAATGCACATCAATTGGTGCAGTTACACCATGATTTCTCAGTGCTTCACAAACTAGTGGACCAATTGTAAGGTTTGGTACATAGTGATTGTCCATTACATCAAAGTGTACGATGTCAGCACCATCGCGTAATACATTATCAACTTCTTCGCCTAAGCGCGCAAAGTCAGCTGAAAGAATTGAAGGTGCAATAAAATTATCCTGTTTCATTATTTTTCTCCGGTTTGTT
>CAYOFV010000041.1:0-10336 GCA_964403565.1 uncultured Piscirickettsiaceae bacterium
AGATGGTGTTTTGATGATTATTTATATTTATGCAAAAGTCTCTATTAATTGACATAAATCAAGATTTATACAGAAATAGGTGCATCTTCTTGGGCTATCGTTAGAGAGTAATATTTCAAGAAGATGCTTTTTTAGCTTAACAGTAAGTTTTATTTAAATTAAACAATATAGGTTAACTTTTACTAAATATTTACAACCCCTGACATACGCTTGATATGATATAAATCAAAAAATAAAAATTTATTTATAGATAGATAACTTAAGTTATTTTTTTTTGACACATATTAGATTAAAAATGCGATTGTGAGAGTAATAAATTTTGTCTAACTAAAACGGAGTAAACATTATGAGAGAAATAATGAAGAGCATGCTTTTCCTTCTTTCACTGATGTTTTTGAGCAGTTCAGCATTTTCATCAGTATCTGAGCCGCCAGAAAGAATGTCAGCCGAAAGTAAAGAGTGTGTAGATTGCCATAAAGGCAAAGCTGAAAATGCTGGTCTTGTACAACAATGGGGTGATTCGAAACACTATCGCGCCAAAGTTGGTTGTTATGAGTGTCACGCTGCAGATGTAGGTGATAACGACGCATTTTTACACGGTAAAAAAGGTAAGGAAAAACTTATCTCTATTATCGTATCACCACGTGACTGTCAAAATTGTCACGCACAAGAAGTTAAAGAAACAGAAGAATCACACCACGCTAAAGCTGGTCGTATCTTAGGTTCTTTAGATAACCTACTAGCTGAGGTTGTTGAAGGTAATTCAGCAATGATCACTGAAGGATTCCCAGGTGGTAACTCTGCTGCTGCTGTAAATGGTTGCTGGCAGTGTCATGGTTCACAGGTTAAAGTACTAGCAGATGGTGCTCTTGATCCTGCAACATGGCCGAACACTGGTATTGGTAGAATTAACCCTGATGGCTCTGAAGGTGCATGTTCAGCATGTCATGGACGTCATAGCTTTAAGGTAGAACAAGCTCGTGCTCCGGAGACATGTGGTAAGTGTCACATGGGTCCTGACCATCCGCATATCGAAGTTTATAATGAGTCTAAGCATGGTATTGCATATGCTTCTCAGAAAGAAAAACTAGGTATGGATAAAGCTAAGTGGATTCCTGGTGAAGACTACTATACTGCTCCTACATGTTCAACATGTCATATGGGTGCTACTAAGAATCAAGACGTAACACACGATGTTGGTATGCGTATTTCTTGGAATAACCGTCCACCAATCTCAATTCGTCCTGAGGTATCTGATAAGAAGATGGGCTTACCTGGTCAACACGTTGACTGGCAGACTCGTCGTGACAATATGCAAGATGTATGTACAGCATGTCACTCAGATGAGCATACTGAAGCATTCTACGTTCAATACGATGCATTAATTGAACTGTACAATGAGAAGTTTGCTAAGCCTGGTATTAAGCTTATGAAAGCTGCTAAGCCACTAATGAAGCCTGTTAAGTTCTCTAACAAGCTAGACTTCATTTGGTTTGAGCTATGGCACCATGAAGGTCGTCGTGCTCGTCACGGTGCAGCGATGATGGGTCCTGATATCACGCACTGGCATGGTACTTATGAGATTGCTAGAAACTTCTATACTCATATGCTTCCTGAATTGGAGAAATTAGTAGAGAAAGGATTAGCATCAAATAATAGCAAGAAGCAAGACGCTGCTCACAAGCTTCAAGCTGCAATTGATGAAGTGCTTAACTCTGACAACCACAAGTGGTACTTGGGTAAGATGAGTGATAAGCAAAAAGCAATCCGTGCTAAAGCGACTGCTGACTTTAAAGCTCAATTTGAAAAATAATTTAGTTTTATAAGTCGCAACTAAATACCCCTTATTAAGGCAACTTATAAGGGGTATTTTTTTACTTTTATTTAATTGGAGAAAAACATGAAACATAACTTAAAGCTTATACCTATATTGTTTGTATCTATTGGTATTACCAGTCTTACTTGGGCAAATCCACAGTCATCTATCTCTAGCAAAATATTGCAACAAGGTAAGCAAATGATGACCGATAATAAATACCAAAAAGAAGAAGATAGATTAACTAAACTTACGCAAACATCGCCTTCTAAATCATCATATGTTGGGCTTGCCAATTTATACATGGCGCAAAATAAAAACGAACAAGCTATAAAAAATTATCAAGAAGCATCGCTTTACGATCCAAAAGATCCTAAACTATTTACCTCTATGTCTGTAGCTTACTTACACCAAGGTTTGTATGAAATGTCTAAGGCTATGGCAGAGCATGCACTAACACTTGATCCTGCACTAACTCATGCAGACAAAATTATTACCTATATTGATAAAAAACAAGAGGTATTAAAAAAAGCAGCTGAAGCCGATAAAGGCGCTATAGCAGCACACGAATAAAAATTTTAGCGATAGGTTAATGCATGCATCTATCGCTTAAAAATTCCTGACAATTAGAGCCTGTAACTCTATCACAATACTTGCACAACTCATCACCTGTATCTAGCACTATTGACTTACCTTCAAGGCTGATACCTTCTTTTTTAAGATTTAATAAAGCTCGTGAAAATGATTCAGGTTTCATGCCTAAATACGAGGCGATTAGATGTTTTGAATATGGCAAAGTAAAGCTGTTATCAATCTTAGCATGAACCAAATACCAGCCTACTTTTTCCTTGGTGGTTTTAAGTTGCAATACCTCTTTGCTCAGCATTAACTTTTGCACATTACCAGCAAGAAAGTTAATAATATTTAAAGCAAACTGACGATTCTTACTAGCAAATGCATCAATTACATCTTTATTAAAAGAAAGCAGCGTGGTATTTTTTACAAATTCTGCACACACATCATAATGCTCAGAAAAATACATTGGTGATATCGCATCAGCTTTATCAACAATACTTATTACGATCTCCTCGCCCTTCTCGTCAACTCTAGTTAGCTTGAACAAGCCTTCGTATGTGATATAACACTTAGCATGCTCTTCGGTGTCAAAAGTAACCATCTCACCACGATGATATTGCTTGATGTGCATATCTTCAAACAATTGCTCTAAATCCTTATCATCAATACCGTCAAATAAAGATACTCTTGATAAAAAATTATAATATTTGTTTATTGATTGCATGCCCCCCCCAAGATATGTTCTAGAAGATTAATTATACTCATATTGAGTTATAAAAAAATATCATATGTTGATCTTCTTGATATTAATCAAGTGTTTCAATATATTGGCAAATCTTAAAATATCATCTGCCTTAGTAAGTTTTAACTCTTAAGCTATAATTTAGCGCATGAAGATTAAGCACCCAAATAGAAAAACTATTATGCAAATAATGATGGTAATAATTGCCATTATTGTTATTCGCGCCTGGCAATCACAAGATCTTGTTCAAGGCAGAGTTCCATCATTTGCCTCAAAAACTCTAACTGGCGAGATAATGGATTCTAACCCTGAAGCAAATAAAGCTATTCTTATTCATTTTTGGGCGACTTGGTGTAGGGTATGTTCGCTAGAAAATGACAATATTCAAAATTTAATGGATGATTACAAGGTACTCAATATTGCTCTTCAATCTGGCAGTGATGACGAAATATCAAACTATGCCAATGAAAACAATATGGCGCTTGATAATATTATCAATGATCAAAACGGTTCTTTAGCTAATCTATTTGGAGTAACCGGAACTCCAAGTAGTTTTATCATCAACCCCGAAGGCAGAATTCAATTCACAGAGGTAGGCTATGTCACAACTCTTGGTTATAAATTACGCCTATGGTGGGCATCACAATGATTCCTGATCTGGGCGATTGGTCTAAATATCTTAACCATCCTTCTGAACAACCATACTTTACACGACTAATAGATTTTCTAAAAACACGTAACAAAGAAGGTGCAATCATCTACCCTGCAAAAGATAGTTGGTTTAAAGCCTTTGAGCTCACGCAATTTAAAAATACAAAAGTAATAATACTTGGGCAAGATCCATACCACAATCCACATCAAGCTCAAGGTTTAAGCTTTTCAGTAGCAAATGGCACAACCTTGCCACCGTCACTTAAAAATATCTACAAAGAACTTGAATTAGATCTTGGTATCAAACCTAGCGCAAATGGTGATTTGACTCATTGGGCAAATCAAGGTGTGCTATTGCTTAATAGCGTACTAACTGTTGAAAAAAATTCACCTGGCTCGCATGTCAATATTGGATGGGAAGAGTTTACTAGTGTAACTATAGATGCACTTAATGAAAATAAGCAAAATTTAGTATTTTTACTTTGGGGAGCTTATGCGCAAAAAAAAGCAGAATTTATTGATAAGTCAAAACACCTAGTGTTAACCGCACCGCACCCTTCACCATTTTCAGCACATAAAGGTTTTTTTGGTTCTAAGCATTTTTCCAAAACCAACGAATACCTTAAAACCCACAACCTCAAACCAATCAACTGGTAGTCATTATTCAGCAAGCCTTGCTTGCTTAATTGTTTATATATAGCTATTTATTATATTTTTTATGGTTAAATTCAGCAAGCAAGGCTTGCTGAATAAAAAAAGATATATAATGATTCTATGGGAATTAGAAAAATAGATTTTGTTAATGACGAGTATTATCATGTGTTTAATCGCGGAGTAGATAAACGCACAATTTTTACAACTAAAGATGAAATGTATTTTTTCTTTAACCGCTTATCAGCACTAAATAATACCGATAGCAGTAAGAAAACATCTAATAAAAGAAACTATAAAAAAGATAGTGCAGTATTTGGAGATGGTGATAAATTGGTAAAAATTGTTGCTTATTGTTTATTACCCAATCATTTTCACCTATTGCTTAAACAACAATCTGAAAATGGAATTTCTATTTTTATGCAAAGACTTGGAACATCGTATACTAAATTTTTTAATGATCACAATGACAGAACAGGATCACTGTTTCAAGGTAAATTTAAAGCCAGTCATTTAAGTGGTGAATTCGCCCTACCAACACTATCAGCATACGTAAATCTTAACTACAAACATCACAAAATTGATCCAAGAGAAAATTTAGTTAAAACAAGTTTATTCGAATATTTCAATGAAGAACTGGGAGTTAGTATTTGTGATAAAGATGAAGTAAGTAATATTATCAAAGAAGCTGACGGGCTTGATAATTATAAAAAATACATTAAACAAGCCTCTATGGCGTTTGCTAACAATAAAAATATAATACTTGATGAGAACTTATTTGAATTTTAATCTAACTCTAAAATTCAGCAAGCCTTGCTTGCTGAATAATAAAAAAATATGAAACTAGTTATTGATGATGCATGCTATGCATATAATGAAATTTTTTCAGGATTTGGAGAAGTTATAACCCTACCTGGGAGAGATATTGACTCTCAAGCAGTAGCTGATGCCGACGTACTGATTGTTAGATCACGTACAAAAGTTAACCAAGAGCTATTAGAGGGATCAAAAGTTAAATTTGTTGGCTCAACCGTTGCCGGGCTTGATCATGTAGATCAAAATTACCTAAATAATAAAAAAATCGAATTTTTTTCTGCTCAAGGTTGTAACTCTATGGCGGTTGCCGAATTTGTTATTAGCGCAATTATCAATCTTGCTGATAAACATAACTTTAATTATCAAGAAAAAACTCTTGGAATTGTTGGTGTTGGTAATGTAGGCTCAAGACTTGCTGCAAAAGCTCAACTTATGGGGATAAAAACCCTGCTTAACGACCCTCCAAGACAAGAAAACGAAAATTTGCCAGATTTTGTTGATCTTGATACTGCTTTAAGTGCAGATATTGTAACTTTTCACACTCCTTTAACGTTTGACGGTAAACATCCATCATACAAACTACTTAATGCAAGTAATTTTCATAATATTAGTAACAATACTATTCTTATTAACGCTGCGCGCGGTGGTGTAATTGATGAAAAAATTTGGCAAAAAACTCAAACGCGTGAAAATATCATCGATTGTTGGGAAGACGAGCCAAATATTAACACCAAACTGCAAGAAAATGCCTATTGGGCTACTCCGCATATCGCCGGACACTCTATAGATGCTAAATTTATGGGTAGTTTTATGGTTTACGAAGCTTTATGCGCATATCTCGGGCAAAAAATTGACAAAAACATTGCAAATTTAATAAATCCAGGCGTTTTAACCGTAGAAAAAGACACTTTAAAAGACACTCTCAATGCAATTTATGATTTTTCTAAAGATACTAGCGAGATAAAAAATTTAGAAAATTTTGAATATTACCGTCGAAACTACCCAAAACGCTTTGAATGGCATCATTACCAGTCAAAAATACAGTTGCCTATTGTAGAATAAGCCTTATGAATAAGATTATTGTACAAGAAGCTGATTTTGACCTAACTACCGAGACCAATCTTGCGCGTGCAAATGATAATGACATTGGTGCAGTGGTTTCTTTTGTGGGTACAGTGCGTGATTTAGATAATGAATCTATTAATAAAATGACACTTGAGCACTACCCAGGGATGACTGAAAAATCTCTTGAAGATATTGCCATTCAAGCGCAAGACAAGTGGCCGATTGGCAACGTAACAATTATTCATCGTGTGGGAGAGCTTGATATTAACTCACAAATTGTGCTAGTGATAACTACCAGTAAACACCGTAAGACAGCGTTTGAAGCTTGTGAATTTATTATGGATTTTTTAAAAACTCGCGCACCATTTTGGAAAAAAGAACATACGACTACTCAAGAAAAATGGGTGGAAGCCAAAGATAGTGACAAAACGCAGGCTAAGCGTTGGCAGTAAAATCTTCTGGTGAATTTAGGTTTATAAACATTTTAGCCTTATCGGTAAAATCTACTTCTTGTGCGTTATTATCTTTATAGAACTTCCCTAATTTTCTCTCACCACTTGCTAAATATTTATTAATTAAATCTTTAACCTTAATATCAACAAGAGCAAAGGTTGGGTGTAAGTGATTATCCTCTGAGGCAACACACATTAAAGCGTCTTTATCTTGCATGGTTTTTACAAATCTATCTAGTAGCTCATTATCTACATACGGCCCATCACAAGGTAATATTAATAAGTACTTAGTTGTAATACTATTTAATGCAGCTGCAATACCTGCTAATGGCCCTTGAAAATTATCCAATTCGTCAGTAATAACTTTACCGTATTCTTGATATAGGTCAATGTTTCTATTAGCGCTCACCAATATACTATCAACAGAATTACTAATAGCATCAACAACATAACTAATAAGTGTTTTATTATTGAAAGTTATTAAGCCTTTGTCTTGCCCCTGCATACGCGTAGCTTGACCTCCGGCCAAAATAACTGCAGTAATTTCACTTTTTGTTATTGCTTTTTGCATAGTTTATGTTGTTTATATTTGCTGATAGTTATAATACAATCAGATACTAAAGATTAACTAATAAATTTATATATAAATGGATAATGCACAAGTTGATTGTGGATGCGATCAAATTAAACAAAAACTTTTATCAGCTGATAAGGCGCTAGATACTCTAACTAGTTGCGCCAGACCAATTAGCAAGACTTCTATGGTCTCACTCGATGATGGTCTTGGTAGGATTTTGGCTGGTGATATTTGCTCTAATATTAATGTTCCTGGGTTTGATAATTCTGCTATGGATGGTTATGCAATAAACCTTAAAGATGAGCAAATTGACACCCCAGGAGGTTTTAGTTTTGAAATTACCGATCGCATTGCTGCCGGATCTATTGGCGATGATCTAAAACCAGGATGTGCTGCAAGGATTTTTACTGGCGCTCCAGTGCCAAATGGCGCTAATACCGTTATCATGCAAGAAGAATGTGAACTTATAGATAATGATAAAAAAATCGAAATTTACAGACCGATTTCACTCAATGAAAATATTCGCCCTATGGGTAATGATATTCAATCAGGATCAGTTGTATTAGAAGCTGGAACTATTTTAAAACCACAAGATATTGCTCTTGCTGCCTCAGTTGGGGTAAATGCGTTAGAAGTGTTTGACAAGGTAAAAGTTGGTGTATTTTTTACTGGCGATGAGCTAGTTAAGCCAGGGTGTGAGCTAAAACCAGGGCAAATATATAATTCCAATCGCTATTCATTGGTTGCTATGTTAGACGCCTTAGGGTGTGAGGTTATTAACCTTGGTAATGTAGAAGACACTCTTATTGCTACTGTTGATGCACTTCAAAATTTGCAAGATAAATGCGATCTAGTTATAACAACTGGTGGAGTATCAGTTGGTGAAGAGGATCATATAAAGGCAGCAGTTGAGCAACTTGGAAAGCTTGATTTATGGCGCATTAAAATAAAACCTGGAAAACCTCTTGCGTTTGGAAATATTGGTAATAGTCATTTTATTGGCTTGCCTGGCAATCCAGTATCAGCAATGGTGACTTTTTTACTTTTTGCCAGACCATTTATAAAAAAACTTCAAGGTAATAACAACTACTTAAATACTCAATTCAAAATTGCGGCTGATTTTGATTGGCACAGATCTAAACCAAGACGTGAGTTTGTACGAGTAAAACTTGACAACTCAACAATACCACCAAAAGCCACACAATACCCCAAGCAAGGTTCAGATGTATTATCATCTATGTCTTGGGCTGATGGTTTGGCAGAAATTCCAGAAGAAACTATCTTTAAAAAAGGTGAGATTATTAACTTTTATCCATTAAAGGAAATGATGCAATGAGTGATGAATTAAGTCATGTAAACAATAAAGGCGAGGCGCAGATGGTTGATGTTGCTGACAAAGACACTACAACTAGAGAGGCTCGAGCCACTACAAGCATTTTAATGCTTTCTGAGACCCTGCAAAAGATCAAAGATAATGATTTTAAAAAAGGTGATGTACTTGCTGTTGCAAGAATTGCTGGAATTATGGCGGCAAAACAAACACACCATCTTATTCCAATGTGTCATAGTCTTAATCTATCCAAAATTAGTGTAGACTTTGAATATCTTGAAAATGGGGTAAAAATTAATACTTTTGCCAAACTAGATGCTCAAACTGGCGTAGAAATGGAGGCCTTAACTGCCTCTAGTGTTGCTGCACTTACAATTTATGATATGTGTAAGGCAGTTGATAGATTTATGCAAATCACCGATACCCATCTTGTGGAGAAAAAAGGCGGTAAATCTGGTCATTGGAAGCTTGAAGATCAATAACAAATTATGGCTCAATTAATTGACAAATTCGACAGAGAGATTAATTATTTAAGAATCTCTATTACTGAGCATTGTAATTTCAGATGCTTTTATTGCCGTGACGATGAACATGTTCCAAATTGTAAGCGTGAAGATATCCTAAGCTATGAAGATATTCAAAAAATTGTAAGACTATTTGCCGAAATGGGAATTAGTAAGGTTCGCATTACTGGTGGAGAACCATTACTTAGACGTGGTATTGTAAAAATTGCCAGTCTTATTAGCTCAACCCCTGGTATTACCGATGTACCACTTTCTACCAATGCTCAACTACTTGGAAAGTTTGCTGATAAATTGCAAAAAAATGGTGTTAATCGAGTAAATATATCTATTGACTCACTTATTCCTAAACGCTTTAAAGAGATTACTCGTGGTGGTGAAGTAGCTGATGTTATTAATGGAATTGATAAGGCAATTGCAGCTGGAATGCATCCTATAAAAATTAACGCTGTAGCTATGCGCGGGGTTAATGATGATGAAATTGAATCGTTAGTTGATTTTGCAATAGATAAAGGTATTGATATTCGTTTTATTGAAACTATGCCAATTGGGACGGCCGGTATTGAAAATCAGTCTCAACATATGAGTGAAAAAGAGATTCTCGAGCGAATCAACACTCACCTTAAAGGCAAAATAACTCCAATTAAGCCTAAGAAAACTGATGGCCCTGCAACTAATTACAAAATTGATAACACCAGCTCAACTGTTGGAGTTATTAGCGCTGTATCCAATCATTTTTGCCAGACTTGTAATCGAGTAAGGCTAACTGCAAAAGGCGAGCTTATTCTTTGTTTAGGACAAGAAGATGCAATTTCTCTTAAAGACTTAGTACGCTCAGATTTAAGCGATGATGAAATTAAACAAAAGATTATGAATGCTATTAATAAAAAGCCAGAAAAGCACGAATTTAATAGCTCTATTGACAACATTAGCAACAGACAAATGGCGGAGATTGGCGGATGAAAATTCTATACTTTGCATCACTTAAAGAAAATCTTAAAACTGCAAATGAAGATATTGATACAAACGGTAGTATTACTGTTAAAGATCTTAGAGGTGTACTTGCGCAAAAACATGGAGAGCATTTTTTTCCTGAAAATATCCTATGTGCGGTAAATCAAGAAATCGCAAACGATGAT
>CAYOFV010000042.1:0-10288 GCA_964403565.1 uncultured Piscirickettsiaceae bacterium
ATGTAGAGCTTGGTATGAGGGGGGACTCGGTTCGTCTTTGGTATAGTTTTAATAACAAAATTACTGATAATATAATTCGTGACAGTAGAGATATGGTTGTTTGGTATTCTGCCGATAATGAAATTGCCAGAAATGACTCACGAGGTGGTCGTTATTCTTTGCACTTTATGTATTCTCGTTTTAATGATGTTAATTCTAACCATTATGAGAATAATTCAGTTGGAATTTTTCTAATGTATAGTGATGGTGTTGTAGTTCGTAATAACTATATTGCTCATTCTAATGGTGCAACAGGCATGGGTATTGGTTTTAAAGAAACATCAGATGTGGAAATATCCAATAATAAAATTCTATATTGTGCAACTGGAATGTATATTGATATCTCACCATACGATCCAGAAACAACTAATAGAATTCATGATAACACTATAGCTTTTGCCAATATTGGAATAGATTTTCTTAATGATTGGAAGGGTAATATCCTAAAGAGGAATTCTTTTAAAGGTAATCAAACTCAAATTTCAGTTTCAGGAGGAAAGACGGTTAATCGTAATGAGTGGGATGGAAATTATTGGGATGATTATGAAGGTTTTGATCAAGATAATGACGGTATAGGTGACAAACCTTATGAGTTGTATAGTTATGCTGATAGAATTTGGATGGATGTACCACCAGCTAAATTTTTAAAAGGTACACCAGTTATGGCTGTTATTGATTTTCTTGAGCGTTTAGCTCCGTTTACAACTCCTAACATGTTAGTAAGGGATGAAAATCCATTAATGTTAGCTCCAGAATCAAAAGAATTAGCTTTATGAAAGAAGAGACAAAACCTAAAAAGCCTCCAGTAAGCAAACATAAAAAGCTTACAACTCGCAGAGAGTTTATTCGCTCTAGTATTTTTGTAAGTGGAATTGTGACAGCGTCTTTAGCAGGGCTAATACCTATAGCTAAAGGAGACTCGTGTCGTCTGCGACCACCTGGAGCATTAAAAGAGATATTTGACGAAAAAGAATTTTTAGCCTCATGTATTAAATGTGGTCAATGTGTACAAGTGTGTCCAGTAAATGCAATTAAATTAGCAGATTTAGATGAAGGTGTTGGAATTGGAGTTCCTTATATTGATGCTAGGGAGCAAGCTTGTGATTTCTCTTGTGATGGGTTGCAATGTGTACTTGCCTGTCCAACTGGGGCATTAACACATGATCTTGACTATCCTGCAGATACTAGGATGGGATTTGCAAGAATGGACGCTCCAAAAACATGCCTTGCTCTTCAGGGCAAGGGCTTTAAAGGTATAGCAAGAGGTGAAAGTTACGAGGGTTTGTTAAGGTACGATGATATCGATCGTTGGAACCCTATAAAAGTTGCAGATCATCCGTATGATCTTGAGTTATGTGATCTATGTGTAAGACAGTGTCCAATTGAAATTCGTATAACACAATGTTTTGAGCAAGAAAAAGAACGAGAGCAGGCTAAAAAAAGTGGAAATCTTGCCAGAGTGGCAGAGCAGCATGGCAACGAATGCCCGCCAAAGCATGCGATAAAAATGGAGAAAATTTCTACAAATGATGGTGTAGTGAGAATGATTCCTAAAGTTCTAGATGGATGTGTTGGTTGTGGTGTTTGCGAGATGATCTGCCCAGTTGAAGATCCTGCTATTGTTATTGATATACATAAAATAGCTAAATGGGGAGGGGTGTGATGAAATACTTTATCGAGTCCTTTTCTCAAGTTTTTGGCAATAAGCCAAAAAGACCAAAAAAAGATGAACAGTCTGAAGAGTTAAAAAATATTTATAAAGATAAAAAACTAACTAAAGAAGATTTTAATAATATTGAACACCGTAGTCATGTATTTGGCAAGTGGCATAAGCGTAGAATTTTGGTACTTATTTTAGTAAATGTTTTATTTTTAATATCGTATAAATTTGACGTGCAGTTACTAGAAGGAGCTATGACTGCATCACGATTTGTGGGTTTCCATATGGCAGATCTTAACTCCTCTTTGCAGGTAATGTTGGCATATAAACATGTGGTTTTAAATCTAGTTATTGGTACTACAACAATTTTTTTAATGTGGTTGCTGCTTGGAGGTAGAACATTCTGCTCTTGGGCTTGTCCTTATCACTTACTATCAGAATTAGCAGAATTTCTACACTTGTGGCTTGTTAAGAAAAAAATCATTAAAAACCATACTTTCCATCGTAAAACCAGAAGTGTGTTTTATGTAATATTTGCTTTATTGGCATTGTTATCTGGTTATACAATTTTTGAAACAATATCACCAACTGGTATTGTTAGTAGAGCTATTATTTATGGTCCAGGTATTGCACTAATATGGGTTGGAGTTCTAATATTGTTCGAGGTGTTTTATTCTCGTAGAGCATGGTGTAGATATGTTTGTCCAATCGGCGTTACTTATGCTGCAGTAGGATCAGTTTCTCCATTACGCGTTGTTTATGATGCTAAAGATTGCCACCATGAGGGTAATTGTCGAAAGGTATGTTTAGTTCCTCATGTATTAGATTTAACCATTAAAGGCAAAGCACACACAGTAGAGCAAGATATTACAGCAGATTGTACACGTTGTGGAATGTGTGTAGATATTTGTCCAACTAATTCTCTCAACTTTAAAGTTAAGGGTTTAGATAAGTTCTTGTAAAATCAACATGAGTATCTGCATAAGCAAATAATAAATTATGATCAAGCTTACTAACGTATCTAAAAAATTTAAAAATAATAAAGTTTTAAAAGATGTAAATCTTGAAATAGAGCGCGGCCAACGTGTTGCTTTAGTTGGTTCAAATGGCGCTGGAAAAACTACTTTGATTCGTTGTTTATTAGGCGAATATAACTCAGCAGGACAAGTAACTATAGATGGACAAGATCCTAGAGATTTTCGTCAACAAGTTTTATCAAAAATAGGCTTTGTTCCACAATTACCACCACCACTTAGAATGCCAGTTGGTCAGTTAGTTCAATTTGCAGCTAGCTTGTGTCATTCTGATAAAGAACATATGAACGACGTGGCTCAAAAACTTGGCTTTAATGCTAGAAAGTTTAAAAACCAACCTTTTGTAAAGCTTTCAGGCGGTCAAAAACAAAAATTATTAATTTCTATTGCACTAGGTAGGGATAGTGAACTACTAGTGATGGATGAGCCTGCAGCTAATCTTGATCCAGATGCAAGGCATATATTATTTGAACTTTTAGCAGAAAAACAAAAAACTTCGGCAATGTTGATATCAAGTCATCGTCTTGATGAGGTTTCATCGTTAGTTAATCGTGTGGTTGAAATGGATCAAGGCAAGGTGGTATTGGATGAAAATATTGCTAATCTTGATGATATGTCAAGAAAACTAAGCTGTAGTGTAGATATGCTTAAAATAGATTTAGCATTTGCTAAAGCATTGGCTTCATGGAATTTCAAATCCCTTAAAGACGAAACTTCATGGGAGGGTGTTATTGCCGGACCAGATAGACTAAAGTTTCTTGGAATGTTGTCACGCTATTCAGCACTAATATCCGGTGTAAATATAACTAGTATTAATTAGGAGGAAGGATGTTTTATAGAGTAGTAGTGCTATTTGCAATGTTAATTTCCTTAACTTCTTGTTTTGATGAGCAAGATACTGGCGCTAAAGAAGTTAGATGGGATAGGGATACCTGTGATCGTTGTCGTATGGTGTTAAGTAGTCCTTATTATGCAGCCCAAATTAGTTATTTGCCCAAGGGTAAAAAAAGAACAAAATTTGCTAAGTTTGATGATATTGGCTGCGCAATTATTTGGCTTGAAGATAAAGAGTTTAAAGATGATGCAAATACCAAAATTTGGGTTGCCAATCATAAGGACAAAAGCTGGCTAGACGCTAAAATTGCAACTTTTGTACATACAAAAACATCACCAATGGAATATGGCCTTGGTGCACAATTCGAGTCTAGCGAAAAAGGTTTGAATTATGAACAAGCAAAAGCCCATGTTTTTGCTATTGAAGAAAAATACAACATACACGGGAATAATTCGCACAAGCATAAAAAGACAATGCAAAACAAAGGGAGAAAATAAAATGAAGCACCTTTGGTTAAGTGCATATAACGATATTATTGAGTCGCTAAGAGCTAGATGGTTTGCTGTTTATAGTATTGTATTTGGTGGAGTTGTTGTGGTTTTGTTCGCATTTGGATTGTCTGAGTCTCGCATTATGGGATTTACAGGTTTATCAAGACTATTGGTAACTTATATTCAAATCTCAATGGCTATTTTGCCTATATTTGTTCTTATAACAACAGTTCGGTCTGTAGCTGGCGATAAAGAAGCTGGAATTTTTGAATATATGTTGTCATTACCAGTTTCATTAGCTGCGTGGTTTTGGGGGCGTTTTTTAGGTAGGTTTGTAATTGTATTTTTACCGGTATTTATTGCTATGACAGGAGCACTAGTCTGGGGAGTTGTAAAGGGTAGTGAAATACCGTGGAGCTTGTTTATTTTTTATACAGGTTTGCTAATGTCATTAGCTTGGTGTTTTCTTGGTATCGGCATGCTGATATCAACACTTACTAGATCATCAGATGTAGCACAAGGAGCTGCATTTATAATCTGGCTAATATTATTATTGTTTTTGGATTTAATTTTATTAGGAGTTATGATTCAGGAGAGTCTTTCTCCAGAAATAGCTGTTACCCTTGCTCTAATTAACCCTATGCAAGTATTTCGTACTGCAACCATGATGCTGTTTGATCCGCAGTTGGTGCTATTGGGCCCAACAGCTTATGTAATTCTTGATAACTTTACACAAGCTGGATATATTGCTTATGCAATAATCTACCCAATGGCATTTGGAATTCTTAGTGCTGTAAGTGCGTATTTTATTTTTAAGCGTAGTGACCTGCCTTAATCTAATGTTGAAAAAAATGATAAAAAAAATAATTATTTTAATTACTCTATTTGTTGGAGCTTCATTGCAGTCAAATGTATATGCACAACAAGTTTCATCAGACTTGCAATTGGATAAAGTTGCAAAATTAGGCGAATTAAACGGAATTGCCTTGCAGTGTGGGTATAAAGAACAAATGCAAAAAATAAAGCAGGCTTTAATACTTAATTTGCCAAAAAAGCGCGCACTTGGGGATTGGTTTGAAAGCACTACAAATGCATCTTTTTTAGATTTTTTTGGTAATAAAAAATGCGGATCATTGGCTATTTTTACCCTTCAAGTTGACAAGGCTATTATTGAGTTAGAGAATGCTTTTAAAGATTAAATTATTATCATTATTTGTAATATTTTTTTTAAGCTCGACAAGCTGGGCAAATGAGCTAAATATTGTTGTAAGTGTTAAGCCAATACATTCAATTGTTAGCGGATTAACCAAGGGCGCAGTTAAACCTTATTTGTTAGTAGATGGGCAACAAAGCTTATATGAGTTTAAACCTAGTCAGCAAGATCTTAAGCAGTTAAATAATGCCTCCTTAGTGATATGGGTAGGCCCGGAACTTGAGACCAACCTTGTATCAAATATTAACAACCTAGCAAAAACTACAAAAGTTGTTGAGCTATTATCAAGTGCAAATTTAAAGATACTCCCTTCTAGAAAAAATCCTGAGAAACTTGATCCATTTTTTTGGATGGATGATAGAAATATTATGATATTGGTGGATGAGTTAACCAGATTGCTAGTTAATATTGATCCTGAAAGAGCGCATATATACACTAAAAATAGGCGAGAATTATTAATACCTCTTCGTAAAATTGATAAAGAGTATGAGTATGGTTATAGAGGATTAAAAGCGGGATTGGGTGTTTTATATTACGATACTTTACAATATTTTGAGCAAGCTTACGCTCTAAAGACCTTGGGTCGAGTAACAGGAACAATGAATGATAACATTACTGCTTCAGACTTACTTGTAGTGCGAACCAAAATTGCCAACAAAGAGGCATCTTGTTTATTTATAGATAAAAGTATGCCGAGTGATAATATCAATTTATTAACTAGTGGTCATGATATTAATATTGGCGAGTTAGATATATTAGGCAAGAATTTCACCTCTGGTGAAGACCTGTATTTGCAGATAATGCAATACAATACAGATGTTATTAAAAAATGTCTTAATGCAAATATGAGTGATGCAGCAAAGGCTAGAATATTAGCCGATGAAAAAAACCAGGCAAGTTATAGTGGAGTTGGCCAAGGTAGATTTATATTAAAAGATCACAACAACAATCTTTTTACTGAAAAAGATATGCAAGGAAAATACTCTTTAGTATTTTTTGGCTATACCTACTGCCCAGATGTTTGCCCAACGAATATGTTTATATTGGCTCAGGCATTTAAAAAAATGGGTGATAGTGCTAATAATATAGTTCCATATTTTATTTCAGTAGATCCAGAAAGAGATAGTGCAAAAGTTTTGCGTGATTATGTTGCATTTTTTGACGACAGGATAATTGGTCTTACTGGATCAAAAGTAATGATTAAAAGAGTTGCTGAGCAATATAAAGCAAAGTATGAAAAAAGCAATATAGACGATAAAGATAGTAGTCTATATACAATGGATCACACCTCTAGTCTATACCTACTAGCACCAGATGGAAGTTTTGTTGCAAAGTTTGCACATGGTATTGCACCTGATGTTTTGGCTAATGAGTTAACTGCAATTATGGGTAGTAGCCATTAATGCAAGATAAAACTACATTTATATACGCATTGCGACCTTTTTCATTAATTGTTGCTATTGCAACTTGCGGTCTAGGTGTTAGCTTGGCGCTAATTAAAAATCCCGAAAGTATCTTTTTAGCATCCTTAGTAATGCTAGCGGGGCTGTTGTTGCAAGTGGCTGTTAATTTAGTTAATGATTACCAAGATATTCAAAACAAAGAATTTTCTTCCGTGCAAAAAGATAATATTAAATACAACACAAAAATAGGTTGGATCGTTATGATCGTTGCTATTGTTATGGGTTTGTATATGGTTAGCATAAGAGGTTGGCCGTTATTAGCATTAGGTGTTATTGGGGTGTTTGGAGCATGGGGATACACTGGTGGACGTGTTAATTACAAATCTCGTGGTTTAGGAGTTTTGTTGGTATTTTTTCTAATGGGAGTATTGTTAATTGGAGGCTCGTATTATGTGGTTTCCGGATCATATAATTCACAGGTGTTTTTGTTATCATTGCCTTTTAGTTTTTTATCATCTTTATTGCTATTAAGTAATGAGCTTCGTGATTATGAGCAGGATTTAGCACAGAATATTAAAACTATGAGTGTTAGACTTGGATTTAAATTTGGAATACGTTTGTATTATGCAATATCCGCATTAATTTATTTAATAAGCGTTTTGCTTTATTCGCTTGGTTATTTAAACTCATTAGTGCTAATTCTTATTACTAGTATTGCACTATATAAGCCACTCAAATTACTAAACACTCCGAAGAAAAATCGAATAAACCTTACTAAAGCAACTGGTAGGCTTTACTTTTTATATGCTTTAGCATACTTAATAACCATTTGGACAAACTAACCATGAACCAAGATCTTGTTTTAGCAATCGCCTTACCACTTACATTGTTTTTCATAATGTTTGGAATGGGGAGTAACCTTACTATAAAAGACTTTACGCGATTAAAGCAAATGCCCGGCTCTATTGCAATTGGAATTACCTCTCAAATGCTGTTATTACCTATTATTGCATTTGTATTGCTATCTTTATTTGATTTGCCTGTAGAAATATTTATTGGCTTTATGATTCTAGCTCTTAGTCCCGGAGGAACTACATCTAATATGTTTTCTTATATGGCAAATGGCAACCTTGCACTTTCTATCTCCTTAACAGCAATTGTTAGCTTATTAACACCATTTACTATACCTTTAGTTGCAGACTGGATTATTACAACAGAGTTAGGTACATCATCTGCTATACATTTGCCATTTATAACAACTGTAGCAAAATTAACAGCTGTAACTATTGTTCCGGTGTTATTAGGTATGTGGTTGCGTAGATCTAAGCCAGATTTTTGTATTAATAATGAAAAGTTATTAACCAGAATACCTTTTGCAATGTTGTTATTGGTAATTGCTGGAATTATTAATAGTAATTTAGAAAAAATGCCAGAATTTATTAATCAAACTGGGGTGCCAGCATTAGTACTTGCAACTTTGGCGATTTTAGTTGGTTATTATTTTTCAAGAATTATGCATCAAGATAAAAAGAATGCACGAACTATTGCAATTGAAACATCAATACAAAATGGCGGTACTGCAATACTGGTAACAGGAACTATTTTGCAAAATCCACAAATGACTATTGCACCAGTAATGTATGGCATATTAATGCTAATTCCAATGTTTATATATTTGTTTATTCTTAATGCTAAAAATAAATAATGGCAAACAACTTATCTAGTAGCTTTGGCAATAAAAAAGTAAATTCATTACAGCGTGAAAAATTAATTCGTAGTGTATTTAAAAGAGTGGCTCCACGCTATGATTTGATGAATGACATTATGAGCATGGGTGTGCATCGCTTGTGGAAAAAACGTTTTGCCAAAGAGGTTAAAAATACATCTGGAGAATTCATTGTTGATCTTGCTGGTGGTACTGGCGATATAGCGCAGGCATTAATAAACCCAGAAAAAACCATTTGTATTGTTGATCCATCATTGGAGATGATGAGTGTTGCTAAAGATAGAATTGGGTCAGATAGTTACTATATAGCAGCAGATGCTCAATACCTTCCATTTGAAGATAATTCTGTTGATATCATTACTATTTCATTTGGAATTAGAAACGTAACTAATATTGATTTAGCATTACTTGAGATAAATAGAGTTCTAAAACCAGGGGGTAGTTTTTTCTGTTTAGAATTTAGTACTCCTGCATTTTGGCTAAGGGCTTCTTATAATGCGTGGTCAAGGATTGTTATTCCACGTCTAGGAGCAATAGTGTCAAAAAATCCAGATGCGTATCATTATTTAATCGAATCTATTGCAAAATTTCCTTCACAGGAAGAGATGGTTAAAATAATACAAAAAGCTAATTTTGAAAGTGTAACTTATAGTAATTTAACCTTTGGTATTGCCTGTATCCATAGAGCTATAAAACCTTAGTTAAAGTCCCATTCAACAAAGTTAATTTGATTTTTAATTATTCAGCAAGCAAGGCTTGCTGAATTTAACTAACTTATTCAAAATCTTGTTCAACAAAGTCAAGATCGATTTGAATATTAGAATTATCAAGTAGTTCTAAACATTTAGGTACAGCTAAAAATACCGCGCCTAGACAGACTGCAATAGCAGCAGGCTTTCCAGGTAGGTTAATAATTAAACTATTACCACGAGTTCCGGCAGTTTGACGTGAAAGAATGGCAGTTGGTACAGTTCTTAAACTTACATTACGCATTTGTTCAGCAAAGCCGTCAAAGATTCTTTCACATACCCCGTGAGTTGCTTCTGGGGTAACGTCACGTGTAGTAGGTCCTGTGCCACCAGTGGTAAGAATAAGATTACAATTTTTATTATCTGCAAAATCAATCATAGTTTGTTCAATAATTCTCTGTTCATCTTCAATAATTATTGATTCTATATCGTAAGGCGAAAGTACAGCATTTTTGATCCAATCTTGCATTGCTGGACCACCAATATCTTCGTACTCTCCACGAGATGCCCGATCAGAAATTGTTATAAAGCCTATTTTAATTTTTGTATTTTTCATTGATTGAATTATCTAGCTAGATTAACTAAATATTTTGCCATAAGCTTAAAGGTTTTTATCTACCAAAGGTAAAAAATAATTGTATGAATATATATGTCAAAAAAAATATCTAATTCATTGACCTATATCAAGGAAAAAGCTATATACAAAGGCATAATGAAGCTTAATACTTATATTTTATAGGTTTATTTATTTAACTAAATATTTGTTATGAATATTGATGGAAAAAATGTAGAAATAGATACAAATGGATTTTTAGTCAATCCCGATGATTGGAATCATGATGTTGCTTCTGCACTTGCAAAAAAAGAAGGTTTAAAACTCAATGATGATTATTGGGTTGTATTTGACTTAATACGTGATTATTACCATAAATACAAGAAATTTCCTGGTATTCGCTACATCACCACTCAAATTAAAAATCTATTCAGTATTGATATGAAAAAAGCCAAGGTAAAAATATTTAGAATGTTTCCTTATGGCTATGTCGATCAAGCGTGCAAGATATCTGGCATGAAATCTCCAATTAACTGGGATAAGGATCAACATTAATTTTTTTTGAGTACAATTAATTAATTTAAA
>CAYOFV010000043.1:0-8387 GCA_964403565.1 uncultured Piscirickettsiaceae bacterium
AACCAACCGGTATTGTGCCTAACAACACTCCCCATGCAAGCCTAGACTCGCCGACCGCCTCTTGTTTTACAATTGAATGATAAAAATCAATAAACAACTCTTTTATTGTTTCTCTGTAATAGTAAACAATAGCAACCAAAGTTCCAAGATGCACTACTACATCAAATGCCAAACCTTGGTCTGGCCAATCACCTAACTTTGGAACAAGGATTAGGTGTGCCGATGATGATATTGGTAGAAATTCACTTAAACCCTGAATTAGTGCCAATACAATAGTTTGTAAAATATCCATAAATACAAAATTATTAAAGTTTATGCATAAGATTCTGCTCTTTAAAGCCACTCAACTCTTGCTTAGTATTTATACCTAGTGCCATAACTTTAAAACTCTCTCCCATGGCTGCTGGCAATACCAACTGCTTTATTTGCTGTGCAAGATTTGCTTGTATTTTCTCATCTTTTTCATCAAGCAAATATCTTTCAATTCCCATTGAAATTAAAAACATAGCCTGTGTTGCATAACCAATTAACTCAAAACCACTTACTTTTGCACTATCAGCAATGTCTGAGAAATTTACCGATGTAGTAATATCTTGTTTACCAATATTAACAAATGGATTATCACCCGCCTTATGATTTAAATAACATCTTAGAGTTCCATCCACCCTTTGTTGATGAAAATACTCAGACCTATCCATGCCATAATCAATTATTAATACAAGCGCACTATTTATCACATCAGCCAAGGATTTTATCCAACCATTAGCTCTAAGATTTATCTCGGTTGTATATCCATTAACAACTGATACAGGCAAGTCTTTGTGCTTAATAGCTTTTAACTCGCTATATTTAAATTCATCATTTATATAATCAACACCAAGTTCAACAAAACTACCATTTTTAAACCGAATGCGCTTTGCCGGCATTGCATCCAACACTTCATTTGCTACAACCACACCACTGAAATCATTTGGCAATGAATCAAGCCACTCAACTTTATCAATAAGCTCAGGCAATACTTGAGATATGGTTTGTTTTTGTCTTTGTCTTAATTCTGCTGAAAGCTCTAAAATATAATACTTATTCGGTAGTGAATCAAGCCTACCAAGTTCAAAAAGTATCTGTGACGCCAGTACACCACTTCCAGCACCAAATTCCAAAATATCATCATTATCGCTCAATACCTCTTTGCATTGTTTAGCTATACAAAACCCAAACAAATCTGAGGTTTCAGGAGCAGTAATAAAATCACCTTTTTCGCCAAATTTCTCCAAACCACCACGATAATATCCCAAATTTGGAGAATATAAAGCTAGATCCATAAATTCATCAAAACCAATAGGTGCTTGATTTTGTATAATGGTATTTTTTATTATTTCTTCTAAGCTCATCAAATAAGCATTTTATATGAAAACAGCATTAGTCACAGGTGGTGCACATAGAATAGGCAACGCAATTTGTCGAACACTGCATAACAATAATTTTAATATTATTATTCATTATAGAAATTCCTCTGATGCCGCTCAAAATCTTGCAGATGAGTTAAATTCCATGCGGGACAATTCAACAAGTATTATTCAAGCCGATTTATCAAATGTTGATAATTTAGATAAATTATGCAATTCTATCGATACTATTGATCTACTAGTTAACAATGCATCAATCTTCTATCCTACTCCGGCCAAGGAGGTAAATATAGATTCGTATAATGAAATTATGAATACCAATATTATGGCACCTTTATTTTTATCAACTAAACTTGCATCAAAACTTGAAAAAAATTATGGGTGTATTGTCAACATAGTTGATATTCATGCCGACAGACCTCTAAAAAATCATACAATTTACAATATTTCAAAAGCATCTATTGCTATGATGACTAAAGCCCTTGCTAAAGATTTAGCTCCGAATATACGTGTTTGTGGAGTGTCGCCAGGATCTATCCTTTGGCCGGAAAATTCAGCAAAATTATCAGACGAGCAAAAAAACAAAATGCTTAAAAAAATTGCACTAAAAAAACAAGGCTCTCCTCAAGATATTGCTAATGCTGTTTTATTTTTAGCAAATGAGAATTACATAACTGGTCAGATAATTGCTGTTGACGGTGGACGCACTCTAAACCAATAACAAATAATAACCTAGTAATTTTGTGCTAAAATCAAAGAGTTGTATTTCATTTAAGATACAAACAAAAGAATTTTTACAGGTTTTTGTAAGATAAAAATATACAAAAACAAATAACTATTAGGGCTAATTTTTGCCATATAGAGAGTAAATTAAACAAATTATTGTTTTAAAAAAATAATAAACAAATAGGCTTTAAGCCTTATAAAAACTAGGTTTTACGCATATTCATGCTGCAAATAAATTACAATTTAATTAACTCAACTCTGCACGCAAGTGTAGATTCTGTATGTGCATCTATTAGTCCACTACACAAAGGACTTTTTAATGAATCACATTCTAATCAACGCCACTCACAAAGAGGAGATCAGAGTTGGTGTTGTAAAAAACAAAAAACTAACTGGCCTCAATATTGAAACCAGCCTTAATCGTAAAACTAAAGGCAATATATATCTAGGAAAAATCTCAAGAGTAGAGCAATCTCTTGAAGCTGCTTTTGTTGATTACGGCAAAGAAAGACAAGGCTTTCTACCGTTTAAAGAAGTTGCTGAAACCTTATCAAAAGGTATAAAATCAAAAGGTGATAAACTTACAATTTCTGACGTTTTAAAAGAAGGTCAAGAAATTATTGTTCAGGTTGAAAAAGAAGAGCGTGGCAACAAAGGTGCAGCTCTAAGCACTTATATCAATCTTGCTGGCGCTTATATGATTCTTACGCCTAACAACCCTAAGAGTCACGGTATTTCACGCCAAATTAGCTCGGCTGACAGGCAATCACTTAAAACTATTCTAAAAGATATAAAACTTGCTGAGAATTCAGGGGTTATTATCCGTACTGCTGGGGCTGGCAAAAGCCTAGAAGAATTACAATGGGAAGTTGATTATTTAACTGATTTATGGAAATCAATTAATAACGCAACAAGTAAGAAAAAAGCCCCATTTTTAATCTACGAAGAAAGTGATATTATTATTCGCACCCTTCGAGACTACCTAAGAGAAGATACCGATAGCGTTATCATTGATGAACTTGAAGCTTTTCAAAATGCTAAAGAATTTGTAAGCTTTGTTCTACCTCATTACCTAGATAGAATTAAATTCTTTGATGTTTCTGAGCATTCTTTATTCAATCATATGGGTGTAGAAAATCAGGTACGTAGTGTCTTTAACCGTGAAGTATCTCTACGCACTGGTGCAACAATAGTATTTGACCCAACAGAAGCATTAACCGCAATTGATATTAACTCTGCTCGTGCAACCAAAGGCTCTGACATTGAAGAAACTGCATTCAATACCAACCTTGAAGCAGCCAAAGAGATTGCTATTCAACTACAACTTCGCGATATTGGTGGATTGGTAGTTATTGATTTTATCGATATGTCGACAGAAGAGCATAGAAAAGCCATTGAAAAAGCCATGGAGAAAGCTACAAATTCTGATCGTGCACGTATTCAAATTGGCACTATTTCACAATTTGGTTTGTTAGAAATGTCAAGACAGCGTCTAATGAACTCTGTTAGCGAATCTGTAGAAAAAACTTGCCCTTCGTGTCAGGGACGTGGAACAACTCCAACTATACCTACTCTTGCTCTTACCATCCTAAGACAGCTTGAAGATGGTTGTAATGCATCAAGTCAAACTGCGCGTTTAACAATTCAATCAAGCGTTGAGGTTATTACTTACATCCTTAATGAAAAACGCCACGATATTGCAAGATTAGAAACTAAGCATGGTATTAAAATCACTCTTATTCCTAACCCTTATATGCAGTTCCCTAACTTTAGCATTAATAAGCAAAAAGGCGAAAAGAAATCTCAACATAAGAGCTACCAAGGCATGTCTAAGCCACAACATACTCTTGCTGAAAATGGCTTAATGGACACCATAGAAGAAGCTGCAATTGTTGCAAATAGACCAACTAAACGCATACCTGAAAAGCAATTATCGTTGTTTGAAAAAATCAAAAATGCATTATTTGGCGATAAAAAGAAAAAGAAAAAAACCAACAAAAAACGTAACAATTCTAATAACAGAAACCGTAATCGCAATCGCAACCGTAATCGCAATAGAGGTGGCAACAATAACCAGGCTAAAAAGCCACAGCAAAACAAAAACCAGAATAAGGCTCAAAATAATAAAAAGCCACAGCAAAACAAAAACCAGAACAAAAAACCTGCTGCAAAAGACACTACTAAAAAATCTGATAAGTAATGGACAAATATGCGGTTTTTGGCAACCCTATTGAACACAGCCTATCGCCAATTATTCACACCCAGTTTGCTGAGCAAACGGGGTGTGAAATTAGCTATGAAAAAATCTTGGCTCCAATTGACGGGTTTGAAAAATCAGCAAATGAATTTATCCAGTCAGGTGCAAAAGGCTTTAATGTAACCGTACCTTTTAAGCTTGATGCTTACAACCTTGCAACTGAGCATACTGTTAATGCCAAAACTGCAGGAGCTGTTAATACTATAAAAATTAATGGTAGCAACATAGTTGGCCATAATACTGACGGTATCGGCCTGGTTAACGATCTAATTAATAATCTTAGTATAAATCTTGAAAACAAAATAATTTTAATTCTTGGAGCTGGCGGAGCCACTCAGGGCATTCTAATGCCTTTACTTGATCAAAAGCCAAGAAGAGTAATGATTGCTAACCGCACTGCTAGCAAAGCAGAGAAACTAAAACATGATTTTGCTCAATATGGCAAAACTTGTGGTTTTGGCCTGGAAAAAATCAAGCATAATCCGGTTGATGTAATTATCAATGCAACTAGTGCATCGCTTGATGGACAAATGCCTGATATTGCAGGTGGTTGTGCAAATGGTGCTATTTGCTATGACTTAATGTATGGTAAAAAAACTCCGTTTATGCAGTGGGCAGAAGATAATAACGCGAAAATGATAGTTGATGGTTTGGGAATGCTGGTAGAGCAAGCCGCTTCTGCATTTGAATTTTGGACTGGAAAAACCCCAAACTCCAAAGAGGTAATTAGTAAATTAAGGGGCTAGCCTCTGGATTTTCCAATCATTATTCTCTAGCTTGTAAACAAACCTATCATGCAAGCGATTCTCCCTTCCTTGCCAAAATTCAATAGTATCCGGAACAACTCTATACCCACCCCAAAAATCTGGCAATGGCACTTCGCCTTTATTAAACTTTTCTTTCATTCTGGCAAATTGAGAAAGTAGTATTTGCCTTGAAGTTATCGGGCTAGACTGTGAAGATGCCCATGCACCTAATTGCGAATCCTTTGGACGAGTGGCAAAATATTTAACTGAATCAACAGTGGATATTTTTTCAACTGAACCAGATATCTTAACTTGCCTTTCAAGATCAAGCCATGGAAATAGAAGTGCTGCTTTTGGATTATTGTCTATTTGCTTGGATTTTTTAGAACCGTAATTAGTAAAAAAAACAAAACCCTTGTCATCAAATGATTTCAACAATACTGTTCTAATACTCACACCACTATCATCGCTAGTTGCAAGACTCATAGCATTAGGCAAAGTTAGTTTGGCTTTAGACGCCTCATCAATCCATTTTTCAAATTGCACAAAAGGATTTTTATCTAGGTTTTTTCTACTAATGCCGCTACTGGTGAATTCACGCCTTAGAGCATTTAAATCAACATTCATAATTAAAGTTTAAAACGGCAAGAATTTATTCTGCTTAGATTCAGTCAAATGATGAGAAATTATGTATTTAATCGGCGGAAACTTCTCCGCAAACTTCAGCACAAGCTTTCTTACCTGTTTGAGTACTGGAGCATCGTTAGTAAATAGCGCAACCACTCCATTTGTTCCAAAGAACATCAAGCGTGTTAAGTTTATATGCTTCTTCTCATACAGTTTTAATAGTGCATCAGAGCCAATGTCTTGCCCATGCTCTAAAGCCTCTTTGACCAAATTAGCTAATATATCCTGCCCTCTTAGACCTAAGTTAAACCCATGTGCAGTAACTGGATGCATACCAACCGAAGCATCGCCAATTAGTGCAAACCTCTTAGCCACAAACGTTTGTGCATGTGTACCAATCAGTGGATAAGAATGCCTAACACTATCTTGCGTCATAGCTCCAAACTCACCTTTAAAGAACTTAGTTACGTATTCGTTAAACTCACTCTCTGACATATCTAACATCTTTTGTGACTCGTTAGTTTTAACCGTAAGTACAATTGATGAAGCATTGCCAACCATTGGTAGTAGAGCAAAAGTTTTTCCGTAATCGAAACACTCTAAAGCCACATTATTATGTGGTTTTTCATGCTGCATTTTAGTAACAATCATCACCTTAGAAAAATCCTTCATCAGTGTTGGAATTCCAACTTTACGACGAATATCTGAAAAACGCGAATCTGCAGCTACAACTAATTTGGTTTTAATATTTTCACCATCATCTAAAAATACTGTTGATTCACTGCCGCCCTGGTCAACATCTTTAACTAAGGCATCAACTCTTAAATCAATATTTTTAGCATCTTTTGCTCTGTCGTATAAAGCCTTGCGTATTAGGTAGTTTGGCACAAGATAACCAAGTGCATTAATTTCTTTATAATCTGGCTTAAAGTTAAGTAAAGATGGTGAGTCACCATCAAAAACCTTAGCCTCTTTAAGTGGAGAAACTTGGGTTTGATCAATCAATTCCCAAACTTTGAGTTTTTTTAAAATTTTTACTGATAAATGTGTAAGAGCAATTTCTCTACCGTCTTCTTTTGGATTGGCAATATTATCCATATCACTACGCTCCAAAACCAATACGTTAGTATCAGTTCCAATCATAGATGCAGCAAAGCTTAACCCTGCAGGACCACTACCAATTATTACAATATCGTATTTCATTTGTGATTTATTTGCGATAATGTATTTATTATAACTAACTAATAAACTTAAACTTTGATTTACGTTATTATTCAATTTAGTGCAATATTTGCACTAATCATCAACACCAATATAGAAAATATTGGAATTACCTCTTGGGTTTTAATGTTTTTATCTTTGCTCGTAGGTATTACAGCACTTGTAAATATGAAAATATCTAACTTAAATATTGTGCCAAATTTAAAAGATAATCACATACTTATAACCAACGGTATATATAACTATATTCGCCATCCAATGTATACAAGCGTGATTTTATTATGCCTAGCTTTACTATTAACCAACCTAAATACAATCAATATCTTAATAATACTTATTCTAATTATTGATCTTCATCTAAAAGCCAACTTCGAAGAAAAATTGCTTACTCAAAGATTTTCCAACTACAAACAATACAAAACCCAAACCTTTAGATTTCTACCTTTTCTGTAAAAAAATTAATCCACTAAGTAAATTATTTTAATTTATTAAACTCATTGAAATAATACTCTGCCTTAATATGATCTTTATCAACCCCTAGTCCTAGGTTATACATAAGTCCAAGTGCACCTAGAGAGTCCACATTGCCACCTTTAGCGGATTTTTTATACCAAATAATTGCATCATCATAACTCTGGACAACTCCTTGTCCTTTTTTATACATTTCTGCTAAATAATATTGTGCTTCAACATGTCCATTTTCTCCAGAACTTTTAAACATTTTATAAGCACTGTCAAAATCTTTGTTTTCTAAATGTTTTTTAGCTATATAAAACTGACTATTTTTATTTTCTGATTTTGCAGATTTTGCATACCATTCATTTGCTAAAACCAAATTAGTCTTTACACCATGGCCATTTTCATACATATTAGCAAGGTTGTATTCTGCATCTGTATATCCGCCTTCGGCAGACAGTTTTATCCATTTAAATGCTGAATTAATATTGCGCTTAACTCCAACACCAAGGTAATACATAGATCCTAAATCATACTGGGATTTTGCATGACCCTTTTCTGCTGCTTTGGTTAAATATTCAATACCCTTTGCATCATTAATCTCAACGCCTTTACCGTTAATGTACAAAAATCCTAATGCATTTATCGCATCTAAATCACCAAGCTTTGCCGCATGTTCAAAAGCTGCTTTTGCTTTTTCATAATCTTTGCCAGTTACTATCGTTCCATAATAATAATCCTTTCCCCTTTGATATAAGGACGATTCAGCAAAAACTATGTTTGATACAACTATAGAAAAAATTAGCAAATATTTCATAACTGCAAATTGTAAACGATAAACAATTTCAATGATGAAAATAACTAGATATTGGTAGTCGCGAGTGAATTCGAATCACCGACCCCTACCATGTCAAGGTAGTGCTCTAACCAGCTGAGCTACGCGACTAT
>CAYOFV010000044.1:0-7958 GCA_964403565.1 uncultured Piscirickettsiaceae bacterium
AATATGGTGGGTCGTGAGCGATTCGAACGCTCGACCAGCGGATTAAAAGTCCGATGCTCTACCGACTGAGCTAACGACCCATAAAAAAGTGAAATTATACATTAACATCACTTAAATAATCAATCAAAACTAGACTTTATTTACTATTTCTTTAAGCGATTTTCCAGGCTTAAAAAACGGTACATGCTTTTCCCCAACTTGAGTTTTTTCGCTAGTTTTAGGGTTAATACCAGAACGTGCTTTTCTATGCTTTTTATAAAAACCACCAAAGCCTCTAACTTCCATTCCTTTGCCAGAAGTTATTGCGTTAGTAATTTCAGAAATAATCAATTCAACCGCTAATTTTGCATCAGTTTTAGCTAAATTAGATTTTTCAGCAACGTTGAGAATTAAATCAGTTTTTTTCATGATTTATTAATTAATAGCCACGCTCAAGCATGGCTATTAATATTAAAAGATTTATTTATCTTTTGCTTCTTTTAAAAGATCACCAAATGTTGAATTGGAAGCTTCATCTGATTGTTTGTTGTAATCATCCATAGCAGCCTTCTCTTCAGCAGACTCCTTCGCTCTAATACTTACATTGATATTTCTAGAACGACGATCAGCTTGAGTAATAACAACATCAATCTCTTCACCAACTTTAAGTACAGTTGATGCATCATCAATACGCTCTTCAGAAATCTCACCAACTTTTAAGTATCCAGTAACACCATCAGCTAGATCAACAACAGCACCTTTAGCAGTTACTTCTGCAATTGTAGCTTTAACAATTGAACCTTTCTTGTTGTTAGAAACATAAGACATAAAGTCATCTTCAGAAAGCTGTTTAATACCTAGAGAAATACGCTCTTTCTCAGAATCAATATTTAGAATTACAACATCAAGCTCTTGACCTTTAGAGTAATTTGCAACAACCTCATCTGCAGATTGCTTCTCCCATGAAATATCAGCTAAGTGAATTAAGCCATCAATACCACCTGGAAGGCCAACAAATAGACCGAAATCTGTAATTGATTTAACATTTACAGTAATCTTGTCGCCCTTATTATGTGTAGCTTCAAACGCTTCCCAAGGGTTTTCTTGAGCTTGTTTCATAGATAATGATATACGATGCTTAGACTCTTGAACATCAAGAATAACAACCTCAACCTCTTGACCAAGTTTCACAATCTTAGAAGGACGAGCATTAGCATTTGTCCAATCCATTTCTGAAACATGTACTAAGCCTTCAACACCATCTTCAATACGTACAAACGCACCATAGTCTGTAAGGTTAGAAACTGTACCTGATACTTTCTTGCCAATTGGAAGACGATCAGAGATATTATCCCAAGGGCTAGAAGTAAGTTGCTTAAGACCAAGTGATACACGCATCTTTTCTTGATCGTAGCTTAATACTTTAACTGTAATCTTATCACCAATTGTAAGCTTCTCAGATGGGTGATTAACACGTTGCCATGAAATATCAGTGATATGTAGTAGACCATCAACACCACCAAGATCAACAAACGCACCATAATCAGCAAGATTCTTAACCACACCTTCGATCTCTTTACCTTCTTCAAGTGTCTCAAGTAGAGCTTCACGATCTGCTGAGTTAGCTTCTTGAAGAACAGCTTTTCTAGAAATAACGATGTTGTTTCTAACTTCATCCATCTTAATTACGATTGCTTCGATTTCTTGACCTGTTAGGTATGAGAAATCTTTAACTGGACGTACATCTACTAGAGAACCTGGTAGGAATGCCTTAACTACGCCAATATCAACTGTCAGACCACCTTTAACAGCACCAGTAACAATACCTGTTACCACTTCCTTAGAATTCATTGCCATTTCAAGAGATTGCCACTGCTTGATGCGTTTAGCATCAGTGCGTGATAAAATTGTGTTTCCAAGACCATCGTCAATTGATTTAAGTGCAACTTCAACTACGTCGCCTTCTTCAACTTCTAATTCGCCTTGTGGGTTTTTAAATTCATCTAGAGCGATAAAACCCTCTGATTTTAGTCCAACATTAACAATCGCTTTTTCACGGTTAAGATCGACTACGGTTCCCATAAGTAGAGCACCAACTTTTACATTTTGTTGTTCTTGGCTATTTTCAAATAGCTCAGCAAATGATTCTGACATATTATTATTTTTTAGATATTGACCGGTAATTCAAAAAGCTTTGCGGGTTGCGCTTAAATTATTATCGGGTTAATTTATATTTAGACGCTATTCCGCTTAAGCGTCTACTAAATTCATAACTTGAGTTATGACCTTATCAATTGATAGATTAGTCGTATCAATAACAAGTGCATCTTCAGCAGGCTTAAGTGGAGAGTGTTTACGTGATGAATCGCGCTCATCCCTAGCTTCAACCTCTGCTAAGATTTGCGAAATTATACCCTCTGATCCTTGGTTTTGCAATTGTTTTAAGCGTCTATTAGCCCTTTCCTGTGCGCTAGCTGTAAGATAAACTTTAAACTTTGCATTTGGAAATACAGTAGTACCCATATCTCTTCCATCAGCCACCAGTCCTGGAGCAGTAGCAAAACCTTGCTGACGAGCAAGTAATGCACTTCTTACAACGCCAATTGATGCAATCTTTGAAGCCATTTCTCCAGTTTGCTCTGTACGCAAAACCTTAGAAACATCTTTGCCATCTAAAAACACACTTACAAGTTCATTACCCTCTTGAGTTTTAAACTCTAAATCCAACTCTTGTGCAATTTTCTCAAGTTGGGGTTCATCTGTTATATCCACACCTCTAGCATCTACTGCCAAAGCAAAAGCACGATAAATCGCTCCAGAATCAAGCAAATGCCAACCTTTAGTTTGTGCAACAATACGTGCAACAGTACCCTTGCCAACACCACTTGGCCCATCTATTGTTAATACATTTTTCATTTCTATATTTTTTTCGTTTTTATTTAGGCGAGTATTTTTTTATTTTTTACTAGGCAGATTTTATAAAATCTTGACTAAGTATAGCAAACCTATGCGATTGAAAATTTTATGAAATCTAACACGGTAAAAAAAGAAAAGACGATGTTTAAATTTCGGGGCGCATATGCGGAAATAGTAGCACATCCCTAATTGAAGGTGAATCTGTAAATAACATTACCAAACGATCAATACCAATACCTTCGCCTGCAGTTGGTGGCATACCATACTCTAGAGCACGAATATAATCCCCATCATAATGCATAGCCTCATCATCACCAGCATCTTTTTCCGCAACTTGCGCCTTAAACCTTTCTGCTTGATCCTCAGCATCATTCAGCTCAGAAAATCCATTGGCGATTTCACGACCACCAATAAATAACTCAAATCTATCAGTTATAAATGGATTGTTATCATTACGACGTGCGAGAGGTGAAACCTCAGTTGGGTACTCAGTAATAAATGTTGGTTGCATGAGTTTTTCTTCAACACTAGCTTCAAATATCTCAATTTGAATCTTGCCTAAACCCCAAGTATCTTTAACTTGAATTCCCATTTTTTTAGCAGTATCCTTAGCATTATTCTCATCTAGATCTGCATCTGAAAGGCTTGGATTGAATTTTAATATTGAGTCAAAAACACTTAAGCGTTCAAATGGTTGTGAAAAATCAAATTCATCGCCTTGATAAGTAATCTTAGAATTACCACATACTTCAGTTGCAATACCTTTAAACAACTCTTCAGTAAGATCCATAAGATCATGATAAGTAGCATAAGCCTGATAAAACTCAATCATAGTAAATTCTGGATTATGACGAGTTGACAGACCTTCATTTCTAAAATTACGATTAATTTCAAAAACTCTATCCATACCACCAACTACCAAACGCTTAAGATAAAGCTCAGGAGCAATACGCAAATACATATCAACATCTAATGCATTATGATGCGTTTCAAATGGCTTGGCAGTTGCACCACCAGGGATGGTTTGCATCATTGGAGTTTCAACTTCCAAGAAGCTGTTATTATTAAAAAAGTTACGAATATAGGTAATTATTTCACTGCGGCGTTTAAACACATTGCGTGAATCTTCATTCATAATCAAATCAACATAGCGCTGACGATAACGAATCTCCTGATCAGATAGACCATGAAACTTTTCAGGCAAAGGTCTAAGGGATTTTGTTAATAGCTTTATTGAGTCCACTCGAATTGAAAGCTCACCAACCTTAGTTTTAAATAATGATCCAGTAGCACCAATAATATCACCAATATCCCACTTTTTAAATTGCTCGTTATAAAACCCTTCTGGCAATTCATCGCGAGTTACAAATAATTGAATTTGATCACTAGTATCTTGAATATGTGCAAAACTTGCCTTACCCATAACACGCTTAAGCATCATGCGCCCTGCCACAGATACTACTACATTTTTCTCATCAAGCTCTTCTTTTGAAAGGCCATTGTATTTTTCAATAATGTCTTTGGCTAAATTCTCTGGCCTAAAATCGTTAACAAACGGATTTCCAGTCTCTCTTAAAGCTGAAAGCTTTGATCTTCTTTCTGTAATTAATTTATTATCGTCTTGATTACTCACAAATATTCCTAATGTACGTTTTGTTTTTGTTCTAATTCATTTTGCGCTAAATCTTTAGCCTTTGCCAAATCTTTATCGGCTTTTGTAGTTTTTCCCATGCGTTTTAGCAAAGTGCCACGATTATAATAGGCTTGGTAAAAATTTTCATCTAATTGAATAGCTTTAGTTAAATCTTTATACGCCAAATCATCTTTACCCAACTTGGAAAATGCGTTACCACGGTTGTATATTGCAGCAATATATTTATCATCAAGTGTGATAGCCTGAGTGTATGCTTTTATTGCACTGTCTGTCTGATTTAACCTATCGTAACAATTGCCTAAATTATTATAACTTCCAGCATCGCTTGCATTAATTTCTAAAGCCTTTTCAAAATACTCAATAGCTTTTGCAAAATTTTCTTTTTCTTGTTCAATATAAGCAATACAAAAATATGCCTCTGAACTATTTGGATTGGCTTTAATACTGCTCAACATACTCTCAAACGCCAAATCATCATTGCCTTGTGCTTGATGCAAATTGCCCAAAGATAGATGACAATTAGCCTCTAATTCTTTGGTACATGCACTATGTTTAAGTACCTCATTCCATAATTGAATAGCCTTAGATAAATATGAAGCTTTTTGCGCAGTATAAGCTTCAACCATTAAGTTGCCCAATTCTATTTCTAAGTCAGTACTCATAATATTGTAATAATTAATTTTCTATTATTTTTACCAGCTCTATGTTCGTATAAAAATAACCCCTGGTATTGACCAAAAGCCAAAGCATTGTCTATAAACGGGATGGTTTTACTTTCACCAGTTAAGATTGTGCGAATATGTCCAGAAGTATCAAAATCGCCTTCATTGTTATGCTTATAACTTGGATCGCCATCGATTATGGTTTTTTGCAGATAATTTTCAATATCATCTAAAAGATTAGGATCTTCATTACCTGTAATTACTAATGATGCAGAAGTATGCTTAACAAAAATATTCAATAAACCATTACCAATATTTACATCTTTAAGGTATTGATTTATTAAATTAGTAATTTCTATAGTAGATCTATCTTGAGTATCTACTTCTAATTCGAACTGATTTGTCACTTTAGTAATTTATCAGCCTTAGATGTATCAATATTATTTGTTTTAATATTTTTTTTATTCTTAACTGACTTAAAGAGAAACACGACTCCAATTATCAAAAATATAAATGGCGCAAACCAAAGAATATAAGTTGCAGTATTAACTGGCGGTTTAAATACTACAAAATCACCATACCTATCCGTCATAAATTTGCGAATATCATCATCAGATTTACTACCAACAACCATCTCTCTAACTTTTTCACGCAGGTCTTTAGCTAGTGCAGCATTAGATCCTCCAATACTTTGACCCTGACAAACAGGGCAACGAATCTCATCAATTAATGCTCGATAACGCATCTCTTGAGAGTTGTTATCAAACTTTTTCGCCTCAATACTTTCGGCATAACTAAACTGAATTAAACAAAAAACTAAAATAAAACGAATAAAATGGCGCATTACATCAATTTATAAATAAACATTTTTAGAATTTTAACCTATGCCACTGATTACGCTTGACGATATTTCTCTTAGCTTTTCTGATAAGCCAATATTAAATGGCATAAGTGCAACTATTCATAAGGGTGAAAAAATTGCTCTTATTGGTAGAAATGGCGAAGGCAAATCAACTTTTATGCGTGTGCTTGCTGGGGTTGTACAGCCAGACGATGGAAAAATTAAAATTAAAAATGGCACAACTATAAGCTACCTTGAACAAACACCACCTCAAGACAATGAAAAAGAATTATTTACTATTGTTGCCGAAGGTTTGGGAGGTATAGGTAACACTATTGCACAATATCAACTACTGATCAATACTGGAGAAATTGATAAAGCTGCAAAACTACAAGAAATAATTGACGAACAACAAGCTTGGGATTATTTACACAAAATTGAGGCAATTCTTAATCGTTTTAACCTAAACCCTCAAAGTAAATTATCAACTTTATCTGGGGGTTGGAGACGTAGAGTGATGCTAGCACGCGCACTTGTTCAAGAGCCGGATGTATTGTTACTTGATGAGCCAACAAATCATATGGATATCACTGCTATTCTTGATTTGGAAAAAATGCTTAAAGATTATCACGGAACATTGGTTCTTATTAGTCACGATCGCTCGTTTATAGCTGGAATTGTTAATAAAGTATTTGATTTGGATCGCGGTAATTTGGCAATATTTGATTGTGGCTATAAAGACTATGTAAAACGCAAAGACAATCTACTAAACGCTGAAGAACTAGCAAACAAAAGATTTGATAAAAAACTTGCACAAGAAGAAGTGTGGATTCGCCAAGGCATTAAAGCAAGAAGAACCAGAAATGAAGGCAGAGTAAGAGCCTTACAAGATATGCGTCAAGAGTTTATCAATAGACGCAAAAAGCAAGGAAAAGTTAAAATCCATAGTGTTGAAGAAGACGAAAAGCGCACTTCAAAACTTGTATTTGAAGTTAAGAAAATATCTTACAAAATTGCAAATTTAGAACTAGTGAAAGACTTTTCTATGCTGGTTTTAAAAGGTGAAAAAATCGGCATTATTGGCGGCAACGGATCTGGTAAATCAACATTTATCAAACTATTGTTAGACGAGCTTAAGCCAGATAGTGGCTCTATTCGCAGATCAAAGACTATTAAGCTTGCATATTTTGATCAGATGCAAGAGAGTCTTGATCCCAATATGAAAGCTATGGATTTTGTATCTGAAGGCCGAGAGCGAATTGACATTGGTGGCAAGAGTAAGCATGTAATTGGCTATTTACGTCAATTTTTATTTACTGGCAAGCAAGCTATGGCGCCAATACGAATGTTCTCTGGTGGTGAGAAAAATCGCCTTATGCTTGCAAAAATTTTATCTAAACCTGCTAATCTGTTAGTGCTTGATGAGCCAACAAATGACCTTGATGTAGAAACGCTAGAATTGCTTGAAGAAATGTTGGTCGACTATACTGGGACTCTAATCCTAATATCGCATGATAGAACCTTTTTAAACAATGTTGTTGGCTCTACAGTAGTTATGGATGGTAATGCAAAAATTACTCAGTATGCTGGTGGCTATGATGACTATCTCATTCAAAAACAAGATGAAATAGAAGAAAGAGCAAAAAACAAACCTAAGAATAAACCAGTAAAATCAAAAACCAACACTAGTAAAAAACTTAGCTATAAAGAACAGCAAGAACTAAAATCTCTGCCTGATAAAATTGAGAAAGCTGAAATTGAAATTGGGGAGATTCAAATGAAACTAGCTGATCCTGAGTTTTTTAAACAGGACGAATCACAAGATGCACTTATTCGCTTAGCAAGACTTGAGTCTGATCTGGAAAGGTATTATGAAAAATGGGGTGAATTAGAATGAAAAACACCA
>CAYOFV010000045.1:0-7924 GCA_964403565.1 uncultured Piscirickettsiaceae bacterium
CCAATAGTAATACCCATAAATACAATCATAATTGGCTCTAACATTGATGTAAGTTTAGCGACTGCATCATCCATTTCTTCTTCAAAATAGAGGGCAATCGACTCAAACATTTCTTCCATATTGCCTGTTTTCTCTCCAACAGACACCATAGCAGTAAATGTTGGAGGAAAAACATCTGGATTTTTTTCAAACAATTTAGACAATGGATCGCCAGAAAACACACCTCGCTTAACTTCGGTCATTGCTTCCTGGATAACAACATTACTATTAGATGATGCGGATATATCTAAAGCCTCCATTACAGGCACACCAGCAGCAGTTAAATTACCTTGAATCATGGCAATCTTAGCTAATGAAGATTTGCGTATCATATTGCCAATAAGCGGCATATTAAGTAACAACTTGTGCCAAGATCGTCTTATCTTGTAGCTTTTTTTAACCGACACGGAAAGAATTATTCCAAAACCAACTATAGATCCAGCAAGCAACCCACCCCTGATAGGGTCACGAATAAATTCACTTATGTCTACCACAACTTGAGTAATAGCTGGCAATCCACCTGGAGAATTAGCAAACATTTCTTGAAAAACAGGAACAACAAACACCATCATTAACGCAATAACGCCCATTGCTACAACAAATAAAATAATAGGGTAAGTCATTGCACCTTTGATACTGGAGCGAATTTTTTCATCCTTTTCCATGCCTATCACAAGCTTTTTCAAAAACAAATCAACTTGTCCACTAGACTCTCCAGCTCTTAGTAGATTAATATATATATTATTAAAAACCTTATCATGCTTAGCAAAAGAATCAGAAAGAGGTGTGCCTGACTCAATATCATTGTGTATCTTGTCAATTATTTGTTTAAGACCAGGATGGACGGTTTGTTTTTCGATCATTCTAATTGTTTCTAGAATGGGCAATCCAGCTCGAATCATGGTTTCTAACTTTTTAGTAAAAACAATAATCTCATGAACAGGTACTTTTTTTCCTGATTTTTTCTTACTCTTCTTATCTATTTTTATATTTTTTACTTCTTCTTTTCCAGATACTTTATCTAAAGAAGTAATAATAATTTTTTGCTCTTTAAGCTTAAAAGCAGCCTCTTCTTTATTGAGTGCCTCAATATTACCATCAGTATATTTATTACCTTGTATGCCTTTATAATGATATTTTGCCGCCATAATTTTCCTATTATTCGACCATTAAAACACGTTGATATTCTTCCAGACTAATACTACCCTGCTGCAAAAATCCCCTGCCAACTTCCTGCATAGTAGAAAAACTATCTTTTTCTTTAGCAACCTTTAAAAGCTCAGGTGTTGTTAAATTTTCCAATATGCCTTGCTTTATATTATCAGTAACTTTTAACACCTCGTAAATACCTTTTCTACCTTTGTAGCCTGTCTTATTACATTTAGCACAACCTTTACCATAATAAAGCTGAATCCTAGAAGACTCTTCTGGTGTAAACCCAACAGACGTAAGTTTAGCCAAAGTTGCACTATCATCCTCAACCTTGCAACTTTCACAAGTTTTACGCGCCAACCTTTGTGCCACAACTAGTGTTAAAGATGATGTAATTAAATAAGGAGCAACACCCATATTAATTAAACGAGTAATCGTACTCACAGCATCGTTAGTATGCAGTGTTGACAACACCAGATGCCCTGTTAAAGCTGCTTTAATTGCAATATCAACTGTTTCTTTGTCTCGAATCTCACCCACCATAACCACTTCAGGATCTTGTCGAAGAAATGAACGAAGTGCAGCTGAAAAAGTCAATCCAATATCTTCCTTAACGTGCACTTGCCCAACGCCATCAAGAGTAAATTCGACAGGATCCTCTGCCGTTAAAATATTAATACCTTCTCGATTTACACGCTTTAAGGCGGCATACAATGTAGTTGATTTACCAGAACCTGTTGGTCCTGTTACCAATACCATGCCTTGTGGAGCATCCACTGCATTTTTAAACGCTAGTTCGTCTTCATCTTGAAAGCCTAGAGTTTCTAAAGTAAGAGATATGGAACTGGTATCTAAAATACGCATAACCACTCGCTCGCCAAAACTTGTTGGTAATACTGAAATACGAAAATCAACCTCACGATTACCTACTTGTAAACTAATAGCGCCATCTTGCGGAAGTCTACGTTCAGCAATGTCCAGCTTTGCCATGATTTTAATACGGGTAATTACTGCAGCATAATGATCAAATAAAAATTTATCGTTCTTTTTTTGATCCGACAATACCCCATCAAGTCGATAACGCATTCTTGCATGTTTTTTATACACCTCTAAGTGTATGTCACTAACACCTAACTTAATGGCTTTTTTCAAGACTTTGTCTGTAAAGTCAATAACCTCTGAGGATCTAGCCTCACTTGTACTAACTTCACTCTCAGCAATACTGTGTTTTTCCGATTTATTTATAGATATATTGGAATCATCAAGCCCATCCAAAAAACTTTTTAATTGGCTAAATGTAGTAATATAAGTTTGTATTCTTTTATCTGTTAATAAACGGATACTAGACATTAAATTTAACGCAGTTGGCTCTGAAATGGCCACCTTTAACACTTCGCCTTCAGTTTTTATAGGTACAACTCTATTTTCTTTGATAAATTTTTTTGGAAGATTTTGAATAGCCGATACATCAACTAAATCTTCATTTGAAATGTCAATAAAATCAATATCATAAGATTCAGATATCGCCTTGGCAATTGATATTTCATCAGTAAAACTGAAATCTATAATAGTTTCAATTAATCCTTTTTCACCTTCTATACTAGATACACTTGCATGTGATAATTGCTCGTCAGTAATTAACCCATAACCAACCAAAAAAGATGCTATTTGTTTTGCCGACTCACTTGGTATGTCCAGTTTTGTCATTAGATTATTCTTGGCGCTAAGAAAATAAGCAACTCTTTACGAGAATCTGAGTTTGTGTCTTTTCTAAACAACTTTCCAATAATAGGAATGTCTCCAAAAAATGGAACTTTGGCAACTCCTTCTTTTGTTGTTTGTGTAAAAACACCACCAATCACAACAATAGTGCTGTCTTTAACTAGCAATCTGGTGGTAATTTCATTAACATTGATCGCTAGAGCGTCAGCGCCAGACACTTGCTTTTCAGACTTTTTCTCAACCACAACATCTAGAATAACATTGCCATCGCCTACAATAGACGGTGTGACAGTTAATTTTACACCTGCCTCTTTAAATTCATAAGATATGCCATCTTCAGATGTAACCTTGTATGGAATTTGCAAGCCTTGATTAATTACTGCTTTTTGATTGTCCAATGTAAACACTCTTGGGTTGGATAGAATCTTAGTAACACCCTCTGTTTCAGATGCACTAAGCTCAAGCTTTAAAGCTGAGCTAGTGGTGTTTAAAATAAAGCCAATGCCTGCACCAGAAACACCTAAACCAGATATTTGCCCAGTATTGTCAGCAAAAGTCAAAGCGCCATCTGCCGCTGCCGCCGTGCCGCCGCCAACACCCGCACTTGACACCCCAATACGATCTCCATCTAAATTACCTAAATTAGTGGCATCATATCCAAATTTTGCACCAAGCTCTTTACTATAATCATCGTCAGCTTCTACAATAAATGCTTCGATCAATACCTGCTTAGTACGAACATCTATTTCCTTAATTAGTCTCGCAATCAAATCTAATTCTGATTTAGTTGCCTGAATAATGAGCGAGTTTAAACGTTCATCAATAGTTATTTGAACCTGTTTAGTTGTATCAGAACCACCACCTTCGCCGCCTTCTGATGAGCTCATTATGCTTTGTATTTCAGATTTAATATCAGCTGCTTTAGTGTAATACAAGCGAAATATTTCAGTATAAATTGATTCAATAGCTCGCTGAGCCTCTATAGTTTTTTGCAAATCTTCAATGCGCTTTCGATCAAACTCCTCTTGTGCCACCAAAATATCCTGCTTATGAATGCGAATAATGTTTGCTTTTGTGTCAACATGCTTGGCTAATTTCTTAGTTTTTAAAACAGAATCAAGTGCCTTATCCCAAGGAACGTTAACAAGCTTTGCACTTACCTTTCCATCAATCTCATCGCCAACTAAAATATTTTTTCCAGTAATCTCTGAAAACATTACTGCCATATCTTGAATACTAACATTTTCAAAATTAATACTTATTGGAAATACTTCGTTACCAGCATCACTAACATTAATATAATTCTTTTTATCCTCTTTATTGATCTGTCTTCGTTCATTATCTCTAATACTCTTTTCTCGTTCCAAATCAACTACAATATTTGGCCCTAAAGAAACACTCCTATCAACACCTTCTTTTCTTTCTTTCATGAACTTTTCAGGCTCTAAAAGACCCTCCTTCTTTGTGCTTTCGGTTGTGGCACATGAAGTCAATAGTGCTACAGTTAATGAAGCAAAAAATATCTTATTAATTCTTATCATTACTAATACTCCTATTTCTAACCAATAAAGAAATCACTTTATCTTTTTCGGTAACCTCAATGCCGCGTTTATTGATGCTTGTTATTTTTCCATTAGCATTACCAAGTGTATCGTTTAATTTAACAAAGAACTCTTCTCCACTTTTTGCCCTCACCATGGCAATATTTCCTTTTTTAGAAGAAATTAATGCCATTAAAGTGTATCTATTTACAGGTTGTTGTTGCAATGGGTGAATATTTGCAGAGTCGTCTTCTACATATTCAGTAGCAGCAGATCCAGGTGTAGAGCTAAAAATAGGGTCAAACGGATTGACACCCTCATTAGCAACACCTGTTAGTGCTGTGGACAATAGAGCTCCCAGTGTTAAAAACATTATTTTATTTTTCATTGCATACCCTCCTCTGAGTTTATATATTCTTCACCTTTAACAGGTAATCGATATGTTGCTAATGTAGCAGAAACTTTAACCTCACCTTTTGCCGTCTCTGATTCAAGAACAATAATCTGCTCTTCATTAATATTAATAATTTTCTTTAACTCTGCCATACCTTTTCTAAATTTTGTGTAATTGGCATAATTACCACTTATTTCAAATTTAACTTTAAACTCATAATAAGCAACTTTTTTTCGATTTTCAGTCTCTTGATTAGCTGGGTCGTAATCATTATTTTGCTCCTCATTTGGTTGAATACTCTCAAACACTGGTGTTTCGCCTGCTTTCTCCAACTTTGCAATCATTAATTGATTCATTAAGGCCAATTGACTTATGTGGCGATACAAGTCTTCCAATTCCTTATCTGTATGAAAGAGCTGTGTTAGACTTTCATATTGCTTCTTGGCATTTGATAATTCCATTTTCGCCTTCTCAATCTTGCTTGATAATACATCCACCTCTATACGCATCATGTCAATTTGAGAAATTTTCTCTTCTTTGACTCTTAGTTCATCTTGTGTAGGTATATAAACAAAAAAAACATACAAAGCAACAATCAAAATAACAACAGCACCTGCACCTATTACTTTCGTATAAGGATTTTTATCACCTTTTGATTTCTTAGATCCTGCACTGTTATTCTTGCCACTTTTCTTGGAGAACAAGCCTTTAAATATTTCACCAATATCAGCATTCATATCAATTGCCATTAGAATTCTCCTTTGTTAGTTCTTTTTCTTGTGGTGCTAATACACAACGTATTGAGAAAGATTTAAAGGTGCGTTTCTCTTTTTTAACAATAGACATCGTTAATAATGAAGCCTTATCGATAACTTTAGTATTTTGCAAATTAGCAATAAACTGCAAGATATTTTGATCACTAACTGACAATCCTGTCAATGTCATTGTATCGCCACCAGGGTAGTTAATATTATTTAAAGACACACCTTGTGGCACAGATGTATTAACCCCCAATAAGACAGAGTACATAAACCCTTGATTAGAGGTTAATGTTTTACTAACTTCTAGCATTCCTCCTAATGATTTCTGCTCAATCTTAATATTATCCAGTATCATTTGCTTGTCATTCTTTAGCATTTCAAGGTTATTATATTCAACCATTAAATTATCAACACGCTCTAACTTGGAGCTGTCACTAAAGAAACTCCAAGTGGCAAACAAGACAACCAAGGCTGTAAATATAACAATACCCCATCTAGATATGAATTTCATCTTCTCTTGGCTCTTAACCCCTTCTCTATTTGGTAACAAGTTAATATTATTGGTACCTGTCACATATTCATAATAACCAAATACATCCAATTTACGAGTTGCTAAACCTAATACTGATGAGAATACTGATGGGTTTTGCTCAGCCAATGCTTTTTCCTTTAAGTTTTCCGGTAAGGTGACTTTTTTAAGTGCATTAAATACTTCAATTTCTACATCTGGCAATGCAGATTTAAAGTAGCTTAATGTTTCATCTAGCACTGAAAAAGTTGATGATAATAATAATGAATCTATTGGCTGAATTTTATATTTAGACTGATAAGAAGAGAGCATCTGTCCAACTTGCATGGCAAAACGATCAATTATTTTTTTATGCAAAACAGGATCTATATCATCACTGGCTAGTAAATTCTTATCTTTGTCAGATAAATAAATATCAGAAATAAATGGCGAATCTTCGTGCAAAATTAAAATATAGTTTTCACTTACGCCAAACTCTACAATAGCAACTGGGGCATCACCTTTGGTTAAATCTTTACGAAGTTCTAGAGCATTACGAATAGCAAAACAACGTACATCTACAACAACAGGTTTTAGACCTGCTTGTCTTACAATATCTAAGTAATGATCAATATCATCTAGCTTGGAAGCAACAAATAAAAGGTCCATTTGGTTTTCACTAGTGTTGCGCTTTAACACCTGCCAAAAAATTGAATACTCATCCAAGTTATCTGTTAGTTGTACGACGTTTTCCCAAAGTGAATCTGTATCTACAGCCTCTTGTAATTCTTCATCAGTCATTAGTGGCAAGCTCACCACCTTAATAATAGCACTACTAACAGGAATTGATACCGCCGCATTAGTGGTGGTGATCTTTCCTTGTGTAATAATCTGTGATAGTTTATTTGCATACTGATCAGATTCATTTTTAATAGAGGATATGTCTGTTGCATCTTCAATATATTTGTAAGCAAGCCTTGATAATGTCCACTTATCCCCATCATCACATAACTGAGCAAGGCGAATACAGCCTGGAGTGATATCAACACCCACTACATCTTCTTGCTCTACACTGAGCTTACTCAGGTAGTCCATTAATTTTTTAATTAATTTTTTAAACATAAAATCATCAACCCTTAAATTAACCACTCATATAGGATAGCTCATTATAAATCATTATTTTGCAATACTTTAAAACACTTCTCTCCAAGACTCATATGTTACCGAGCCTTTGGCTTTAGAGTTTCCTGAGAGCGGTGTAATCATAATAAGATTGTCTTTTCTTTTACCAATTACCTCGCCATCCTTGTCTTTAATATCTCCAGTACCATCACCCGTAATACCAATATAACCCTTGCCTTTATAAATAACCATTCCGGTAGCAATACCCTCACCCAAGTTAGTACTACGTAGTGTATTACCACAAGCATAATTATGCTCGGTTAGTTTAGAAGCACCAGGTTTACAAATATTGTCAGTTTTAGGAGTGTACCTTGGTGCAGATACAATTTCGTTCATTACTGTAAGCTCGCCTGTTACTTTTTCATGCTTGTCTAAATCAACATACCAACCTAAATTTGCACTAGTTGGGCACATTCCACCATTAGTAGTATTGTTCAAATCCTTATTGATCGATCTTTTACTAATTTTCTTAAATACTGGGAAATCTTCATCCTTGAATCCGTAAATCCTATTAGCAATATCAGTTGATATTCTTTGTAGTTTTTGCTGATTGCCCGTACCATAATACATCCACAATTTTCCATCATTGCCAATCGATGGTCTTACTGAGAAAAACGACATACGA
>CAYOFV010000046.1:0-4289 GCA_964403565.1 uncultured Piscirickettsiaceae bacterium
ACAATATGTCAGGACACTTAATGAGCCATGGAGAAATTGATGCTATTGTAGTTGGCACTGATAGAGTTGCCGGCAATGGCGATGTTGCTAATAAAATAGGTACTTACATGGTTGCGGTTCTTGCAAAACGTCACAACATTCCTTTTTATGTAGCATGTCCTTTATCAACAATAGATAGATCTATTACTAGTGGCAACGACATTCCTATTGAAGAGCGCCCAATTGATGAAGTAACTGGATATCGTGACTGCCAATGGGCAGCGAAGGGAATAAATGTACGCAACCCTGCATTCGATGTAACTCCGGCCGATTTAGTAGCTGGATTAATTACCGAAAAAGGTGTTGTATTAAATCCTACAACTGAAAAAATAAACCAACTGTTCGCCAACTCTTAGGATATTTTTTTCAACTTTTTAATAAATATCCGGTTAATTTTATATAAAAACTGTGGGTATTATCAATACCACTTCATGGATATATAAAAAGACGCATAAATCTATATTAAAGGGTGATAATAATAACTATCTGTTGTGTACGTGCTTGACTATATCCCCTGAGCCGATAAATAAACACACTAGGAAATGAGATAATTTTGCTATTGAGCAAGCCCACCTTGAAGTGGGAAGCCTGCGGCAAGTTTCGAACTTCCGCCTTGAGCCTTATGGTTCAGGTTTTCATCAAGTGCGGCGCAATGGACTATTAACTATACACTTCTGAAGTTATAATGCCATTAGTTATGAAGGCATTAAGACAATCTTTAAGACAAAAAAGACGTTCAATTAGCGCTAGCAAACGTACGCGTTTTGCTATGAGCCTTGCACACCAAGTAAAAAAATTAGCAAATTTTCAAAACGGACAGAAAATTGCTATTTTTCTACCAAATGATGGTGAAATCGATCCAAAATATATACAAAACTTCTTAAAAAAGAGGCAAATTGGCATCTATTTGCCGATATTGGTTGATAAAAGTCTTAAATTTGCAAAAATTGGTAAAAATTTTAGAAAAAATCGTTTTGGCATTCCAGAGCCAAAAAATACACAAATTTTAAGTGCAAATCGCATGAATATTATTTTTATGCCGCTAGTTGGTTTTGATAAAAATAAAAATCGCATTGGTATGGGCGGTGGTTTTTATGATCGCACTCTTAGCTTCAAACAAAGACAAAAAAGTTTCAACAATCCAAAACTATATGGCTTGGCATTTGATTGTCAACAAGTGGACAAACTAGAAGCCCAACCTTGGGATGTTAAGCTTGATGCTGTAATTACCCCAAGCAGTATTTATTAACTATTGATTTCCTAATGCGTGTTTTTGAAAAAAGGCTTTAAGCACAGGAGTTTCATTAATAACATTCATACCAAAACCACGCAAAATACGCACAGGCTCGGAATTTTCTTTGTAAATCCAATTAAGTCCTGTCATAGTTTTTGCCATAAGCTCATTGTCAAGTCTTCTAGCTCTTGCAAATTTTCTAAGAGTGGAAAATTCGCTAAAATTATGAATATTGGCTTTAATTTGCGCTGATAATTCAACAACGTCGCCAAAACCAAGATTTACACCCTGACCCGCTAGCGGATGAATATTATGCGCTGCATCTCCAATTAAAGCTAAATTTTGTTGAACATACTCATTAGAGCTACGCTCTATTAATGGAAATGCTTGAATATCACTTATAACTTTAAATCTACCAAATCTATATTCCACTCCTTGAGATAATCTTTCACCAAATTCATTTGCATCTAAAGCGGTTAGTTCATCAGCTAAATTGTTTTGTGCAGACCATACAATCGATGCTGTATTTTCCGTAAGTGGTAATAAAGCAATAATGCTATTGGACAAAAACCTTTGCCATGTAGTGTCTTCAAAACCTTTGTCTGCATGAATATTACAAACTATAGCCTTTTGTCCATAATCATTAGAAGAATATTCTATTTTCGCTAATTCTCTAATACGTGAACGCGCACCATCTGCACCTATTAGCAAGCTACACTCAATGATTTTATTGTTATCTAATTTAACTTTATAACCGTCTTCAAGTTTTTGAATATCGTCAAGTTTTGCAGATATAAACTCAACATCGGTTTTATCTAAAGACGCGTACAAAGCTGATTGAATTGCATCATTCTCAATAATATGACCAAGATGATCAACATCCTCATCAGAACAATCAAAATCAAGACTTCCGTGTGAATTTTGATCCCAAACTTTGGTATTAACAAACGCCTTTTTACGTTTGATATTCTCCCAAGCGCCAATACTTTTTAGCAAATTTTCCGATTTTGGTGTAATTGCACTAACCCGAGTATGGAAATCTTTATCTAGTTTTGGATTAGGGATGTTAGGTTCAACTATAGCAATTTTTAAATCAGTATCGGCCAAAGACAATGCAAAAGCTTGCCCTACCATTGCACCACCAATAATTACAATATCAAAATCCAACTAACTACCTCCTGCAATCGTCATCTCATCAATCATGATTGAGCCAACTTTTATATTTGTTCTATAGTCTACATCATTACCAATACTATCAACACCAAGTAGCATATCTTTTAAATTGCCAGCAATAGTTAGCCCAGAAACTGGATACTGAATCTTTCCATTTTCAACCCAAAATCCTAAAGCACCACGAGAGTAATTACCAGTTGTGCCGTTTACTCCCTGACCCATAAGCTCAGTAGCAATAAAACCTGTGTCCATATTTTTAACCATGTCGTTAAAGCTTAAATCAAAGTTATGCTTTACAACAACATTATTAACTCCGCCCGAATTAGCAGTGGTTTTAAGCCCTAACTGATTAGCAGAATATTGCCCCATAATATAACTCACAACCCTACCGTCTTGCACAAAATATTGCTTACGTTTCAACACTCCATCACGATCAAAAGCCTTTGCTCCAATGGTTTTTTTCGCCAATGGATTTTCTTCTATGCTAATTTGTTTAGGCAAAACCAGTTTGTCTATACTGTCTTGCAAAAATGTAGTTTTTTTAAATTGCCTAGATCCTCCTAGAGCTCCAATTAACTCTGCAATTAAGCCACTTGACAATCTAGGAGTAAAGATCACTGGGCATTTTTGTGACTTAATCTCTTTTGCTCCAAGTTTATCTTGCGCAAGTTTTGCAACTTTTTTACCAACTATATCTGGAGCCTCTAAATCTCTGCTATCAAGTGCTGATGTATACTCATATGCTGTTTGCATATCACTACCATCTTTAGCAATTACACTACAATTAAGTGAGTGTTTTGCGCCTTTTTGCATGGCAATAAGCTCATTAGAGTTTGCATACAAACTCTCACCTTGAAAGCTTGAAACTTCAGCACCATCAGAGTTGGTTATATATTTTTCATCAAGAGCTGACGACTCACACTCTCTAGCTAGCTCTACACTATGATCTGGATCTAAATCCCAAGGATGATACATATCTAAATCAGGCACTTTAAATGCCATAAGTTCTTTTGGAGCTAGCCCACTATATGGATCATCCTGAGTATATTTAGCTATTAACTCAGCTGATTTAATAGTGTTTACAATGCCTTGTTTAGATAGATCTACACTTGATGCATGGCCTTTTGATTTGCCAATATATACATTAACATCAAAACTTTTATCAAGATGATATTCTAGATTTTCAACTTTACCTAATCTTACTCCAGTTGAAACACCAGAACTAGATCCTAATGCTATTTCAAAATCAGTAATAACATTGGAAGATTTTATTAAATCGATTGCATATTGCGCTGTTTGCTCTAGATCTGAAGTCATGTCAAGTAGTCAAAATCTCCAGGATTGGTAAACTGCTCTGAATGTTGCATATTATGCACACTCATATTGCCACTTAATAATGATTTTATTGGCATAAACATTGCTGACACACCCAAGATAATTATAATAATTCCAGACAGTTTGCGTACTAACGGTCTTTGAATTACGCTAGCAAGTTTATCAGCCATAGATGCCATAAGCAACAAACTAGGTAGAGTTCCTAATCCAAATGCAAGCATAATTATCGCACCATCCGCTATATTGCCAGAAAGCATCGCAAAACTTAGGGCTCCATATACTAAACCACATGGAATGCCGCCCCAAAGCAGGCCAACAAAAAATGCACTTTTCGCATTTCTCACCGGTATAAATCTCTTGGTCAATGGCTGAAGCTTTACCCAAAGCTTACTACCAATTTTTTCCAAAATTTGTATCTTTGATGACCATGATGCAATATAAAGGCCAACAAACACCATAAGAAATCCTGACAAAATTCTTAATAATTTGTCAAACAAACTCATATGCA
>CAYOFV010000046.1:4389-7419 GCA_964403565.1 uncultured Piscirickettsiaceae bacterium
ACCATAAGAAATCCTGACAAAATTCTTAATAATTTGTCAAACAAACTCATATGCAGAGTTTGCGCTAATAAAGTTCCCACGAGTCCAAAAATCATACCCATAAGAACATAGCTTAGAATTCTACCGATATTGTAATTTAGATGATATGTTGCTAACTTATTGCTAGCATCACTATGAATATTGGCGCTTAGAATACCAACTACACCGCCACACATTCCAAGACAGTGTGCTCCACCTAATAGGCCCATTAAGAAAACTGATATAACAATATCCATTAACTATTGCGCTCTACCTCTAATAAGTGAATTCTTCTAGAATCAGTTTTTAATACTTTGAAGTTAAAACCTTGAAGTGTAATTTCATCCATTTGTTCTGGCAGGCGAGTAAACCCTGAAATTACAAATCCAGCTACAGTATCAACATCATCTGTATCAATCTTAACAGTAAAAAACTCTTCAAACTCTTCTATTGGTGTACTAGCCTTAAGAAGATATCTACCTTCGCCAAAATCAATAATATTATCTTCTTCAAGGTCATGCTCATCTTCAATCTCACCTACAATTTGCTCTAAAACATCTTCCAATGTTACAAGACCTGCAATTTCTCCATACTCATCAATAACAGTTGCCATGTGTGATTTTTTTGCCTGAAAATCTCTAAGTAATGCGCCTAATGTTTTACTCTCTGGGACCAAGATCGAGTCTCGAAGATATTCTCTATAGTTAAAATCATCTTTTTTGTCTTTAGCCAAATAGCCAAGTAAATCTTTAGCTAACAATACACCAAGTACTTTATTTTTTGCAGCATTTAATACTGGAAATCTTGAGTGTGACGAATTAATCATCACTTCTAACAACTCTTGATTTGATGCGTCATACTCAAGCATAATCATTTTTGATTTTGGCACCATGACATCACGCACCTCCATATTTTCAAGCTGCATTGTGCCTTCAATAATTAAACGCGAGTGCGAATCAATAATGTGACTTTCTTCAGCTTCTCTTAAAGCTTGAAGTAATTCTTCTTTTGAATTAAGCGGATTATGAAAAAATTGTTTTTTTAGTCTTTGCCAAACAGACTGTGTTCGCGGTGGTTTTTTTCTCATGCGGTTGGTAATAAATACATAAGTCTATATTTTACCTATGATTTTTTACTTTTACCACTACGCATAACTTTACCCTCTTGGGCTCGTTGTTTGCGAACTAGTTTTGGATCGGCAATAAGTGGTCGATAAATTTCTACGCGATCTTTTTCTCTTAGTATTGTATCTAACTTAGCAAACTTAGAAAAAATGCCAACTTTATCCTTAGTCAAATCAATCTGTGGATAGTTATTCATAATTCCAGATTGTTTGATTGCTTGCTCTAAGGTTGTACCCTCTTCAACATCAATCTCAAGTAGTGTTTGCTTGTTTTCAAGTGCGTAAGCAACTTCAACTAGCATCGCACAGCTCCTGAGCTTTAGCAAAATCTAGAGTACCTTCATAAATTGCACGCCCAGTAATAGCGCCAGATATTCCATGATTAGCAACAGTAAGCAAATTAGAAATATCATCCATATTGGTAATACCGCCAGATGCGATAATATCAATAGAAGTTTGTTTGGCTAAATCTGCAGTTGCCTCATAATTTACACCTTGCATCATGCCATCACGTGCAATATCAGTATAAACAATAGAGCTAACACCATCTTGCTCAAACTTTTTTGCAAGATCAGCAACGTGCAGATCTGTCTGTTTTGCCCAGCCTTCTGTTGCTACCAGCCCATTATTTGCATCTAGCCCAACAATAACCTTGCCAGGAAATTCACGACATAATTCTGATACAAACTCCGGATGTGTAACTGCCATAGTGCCAATAATTAGATAGCTTATTCCAGCATCAACATATGCACTAGCAATTTCCATATTGCGAATTCCACCACCAATTTGTACTGGCAAATTTGGAAATGCTTTAGTAATAGCTTCAACACTTGATGCATTTACTGGCTTGCCTTCAAATGCACCATTTAAATCTACTAAATGCAATCTTCTAGCACCTTGATCTACCCATTGAGATGCCATCTCAGCGGGATTATCTGAAAATACTGTTGTGTCATCCATAAGACCTTGTCTTAGGCGTACGCACTGTCCATCTTTTAAATCAATTGCAGGGATAATAATCATAATCTTTAAATATTTTTACTACGACGATAACTAATCGCCTCTATTAAATGTTCGGATTTAACCTTTTCACTTTGCGCTAAATCAGCAATAGTTCTAGCCACCTTTAATATTCGATGATAACCTCTTGCTGATAAATTAAGCTTTTCAATAACACTATCAAGCAAGTTTTTATTATCTTCATCCAACTCTACAAACTTTTCAAGCTCGTCAGTCTCAAGCTTATCATTTAATTTGTTTTGTCTAGAGGTTTGTATTTTATATGCTTGTAGTACTCGATTTCTAACAGTTTCGCTGGTTTCTACTTGCTCATCACTATTTAGTAGAACATCTTTTGGTAGTGGCGGAACTTCTAATATCATATCAATACGATCCAGCAAAGGTCCAGATATCTTTGATTGATATTTATTTATCTGATCTTCAGTACAATGACATTTAGTTGTACCATCTCCATAATATCCACAAGGACAAGGGTTCATTGCCCCAACTAATTGAAATGATGATGGAAATGTAGTTTGTTGTTGAGCGCGTGATAGATGCACCTCTCCATTTTCAAGCGGCTGTCGCAAAACCTCAAGCACTTGGCGTGGAAATTCAGGCAGCTCATCTAAGAACAATACACCTTCATGTGCCAATGATATTTCTCCAGGTTTTGGTGTCGATCCTCCACCCACAAGTGCAACTGCTGATGAAGAATGGTGTGGAGATCTAAACGGACGAACAAACATTTCAGAAAGCTCTAATGGCTTATTGGCAACCGAATAAATTGATGCTCGCTCAAGGGCTTTATCAATTATTAATGGTGGCATTATTGAAGGCATGCGTTGTGCCAACATGGTTTTTCCGGATCCTGGAGTGCCAATCAGAAG
>CAYOFV010000047.1:0-7167 GCA_964403565.1 uncultured Piscirickettsiaceae bacterium
GAAACATTTCCAGTAGCTGTAGAAGTTTTGCTAGATTTTTTAATATTAACTTTATCCGCACTTAGATAATAATCTTTAGAATTGAGTGATACATTTCCACTTAATAAGTAACTATCTTTTTTGGTGATCTCGCTTCGATCTGCAACAACATCTAAGGTATCACTACTAGTAGATAATTCTTGTTTTGGGAATAACAATCTATCAGTATTGCAATTAAGTACAACCTCGGATAAAACTGGAAGTGAAAACAAAACTAAAGAACTAACTATCAAAGGCCTTTTCATAAAGCTTATTAATTGTGCTACAAATGACGTAATTTTAACACTATATTAAAAGTTATATTCACTGCTATTTTGGGTAAAATGATTCAGGTTTTTAACAATATTAGGTACATACCAACATGGCTTGGAACGATAAAAATAATCAAAATCCTTGGGGTGGAAACAACCAAACTCCACCAGAATTAGACGAAGTAATTAAAGACTTTAAAAACAAATTTGATGGAATATTTGGCGGAAAAAAACCAAATAACATTAAACCTCCAAAAATGCCTTCTGCAGGTGGTTTTAAATATATCTTTATTCTTGCATTTATGCTATGGATAGTGTCAGGTATATATATTATTGATCCAGCAGAAAAAGGCGTAGTATTGCGTTTTGGAGCATTTCAAGAGCAAACTTCTCAAGGCCCTCACTGGCACCTACCTTTCCCAATTGAAACTCTTAATAGAGTAAATGTTGAGCAAATTCGTACTACTGAAATTGGATATAGAAATGTAAATACAAGTTCACGTCGATTTGGCGGTAATGTTTCATCTGAATCAATCATGCTTACTAAAGATGAAAATATGATTGATGCTAAATTTGCAGTGCAATACAAAATTAACGATGTACAGGATTACTTATTTAACGTAGCTGGGCCAGAAACAACTCTACGTCATATTGTTGAAAGTGCAATTCGTGAAGTTGTTGGTAAGAATACTATGGACTATATCTTAACTGAAGGTCGTTCTAGTATTGCTGATAGTGTTAAAGAAAAATCACAAGAATTACTTGATATGTACAAAACTGGTTTATTTATTACAACAGTTAATATGCAAGATGCTCAACCACCTGAGCAAGTTCAAGCAGCGTTTTCTGATGCAGTTAAGGCTCGTGAAGACAAGCAACGTTTAATTAATGAGGCGCAAACATATTCAAACGACATCCTACCAAAAGCTCGTGGTAAGGCTGCTCGTATGTTGGAAGAGGCTAAAGCTTATAAATCTAAAGTAGTTTCTAAATCTATTGGTGAGGCTCAGCGTTTTACTCAAATCTTAGCAGAGTATGAGAAAGCTCCAGAAGTTACAAAAGAGCGTCTATATCGTGAAACTATGGAAGGAGTATTATCAACAACTAGTAAAGTAGTGGTTGACTCTAAAGCAAATTCTATGATGTATCTACCAATTGATAAACTGGTTGAAAATAAGCCAACTAATACCGAAATAGTAATAAAAGACAACTCCTCACAGCAAAAATCGCAGAATAATGTTAGAGGTGTATTTAGAAATAGGGAGGTAAGATAATGCAAAAAATAATACTAGCACTTGGAGCTATTGTAGTTTTTGTACTTGGCTCTTCACTCTATACAGTTAACGAAACACAAACAGCTATAAAACTTCGTCTAGGTGAAATTGTAAAAGTAGAAAGAGAACCTGGTCTTAAATTTAAGATGCCATTTGTAAACAATGTAGTTAAGTTTGACGATCGTATTCAAACACTAGATGCTCCAGCGGAGAGATTCTTAACTGGTGAGAAGAAAAACGTTATTGTAGATTCTTATGTTAAATGGCGTATTACTGATGCAGAACAATTCTATAAATCAACTGGTGGTAATATCGCTAGAACTAACAATCGTCTAGCACAGATTATTAAAACTGGTCTTAAGAGTGAATTCTCAAAACGTACAATTGCTGAAGTTGTATCTGGTGAGCGTAGTGAGATTATGAACAATATCACAAGACTAGCTAAGAAGGATGTAACAGAGTTTGGTATTGAGGTAGTGGATGTGCGTATTAAGCGTATCGATTTATCTCAAGAAGTTTCCAATTCAGTTTATCGTCGTATGCAAGCAGAGCGTGAACGTGTTGCTAAAGACTTTAGATCTAAAGGTGCTGAAGAGGCAGAAAAGATTAGAGCTAACGCTGATAGAGAACGTACTATTATTGTTGCTGATGCCTATAGTAATAGTGAGAAAATTCGAGGTGAGGGTGATGCCACTAGTGCAAATAATTATGCAAAAGCATATAATAACAACCCAGAATTTTATTCATTCTATCGCTCTTTAGAGTCGTACAAAAAATCATTTGTCAAGCAGAATGATATTTTAGTACTTAATCCAAATACTGAATTTTTCCGCCACTTTAACCCAGAGGCTAAGTAAATTTAATGAGTAATTGGCAACTTCCTGAAGGTATTGACGAATTAGTAGGTTCAGACGCTATTAAGTTTGAGACTTTGCGTCGCGTGCTTATAGATTTATATACTGAAAAAGGTTATGAATTAGTTATTCCACCAATGGTTGAGAATATTGATTCTATGCTACTTAACAGTAACGAAGTTGATCAAAAAACATTTAAATTTTTAGACCCTGCAAGTTCAAAAATGCTAGGAGTTCATGCAGATATTACTCCACAAATTGCACGTATTGATGCTAAGCGCTCTAGTGAAAAAACTGATAAATACTGTTATGTAAATGCTATTTTACAAACAACAGCTGATGATTTTTACGCGTCAAGATCGCCAATTCAAGCAGGTGCGGAGCTATACGGTTCAAATGAAGTATCTAGTGATATTGAAGTTATAAATCTTATGCTTGATAGTATTAATTCAATTGGCATTAAACCAGTAGTATTAAGTATTGGCAATGTTGCTATTTTCAACTCATTAATTGCAACTGAAAATCTAAGCGCAAACCAAGCTGAAACTCTAAGACAAATTTTTGTTAAACGCTCGGCACCAGATTTAGATGTTTTTATTAATAACAACACCTTAAATAATGCTGATAAATTTACTCAATTAATGTCCTTAGAAGGCGACGCTTTAGTTTTGGATAAGGCGCTAGAGGTGTTTAATGATAACGCAGAAGCAATAAGTGCAATTAATGATCTAATAACCATTAACAATAGCTTAAGCTCAAATGCTAAAGTTATATATGATTTAGCAGAAATTAAGGCCTACGGTTATCACACTGGTGTTATCTTTTCTGCATATAACGAAAACTACTCAAAAGCTTTAGCTCAAGGTGGTCGTTATAACAATATTGGTAAATCCTTTGGTAAATCTAGAGCTGCAACCGGCTTTAGTTTTGATCTAAAATTTTTATCGCAAACAAATTAATCAACAAATAAAGAAAAAAGCTAGGAATAAGAATGTCAAAAAATGTAGTAATTATCGGTACTCAATGGGGTGACGAAGGTAAAGGCAAGGTGGTAGATTTAATCACTGATAGAGTGTCATCTGTTGTACGTTTTCAAGGTGGTCATAATGCAGGTCATACACTTGTGATTGATGGCAAGAAAACAGTTCTACATTTAATTCCTTCTGGAATTTTAAGAGAAAACGTTGAGTGTTTAATTGGCCATGGTGTTGTACTATCAATGTCTGCACTTATTAAAGAATTAAACGAACTAGATGACGCTGGAGTAGATGCGCAATCTCGCATCAAAATTGCACCAGGTTGTCCACTTATCATGCCATATCATGTTGCGCTTGATAATGCGCGTGAAGTTAAACGTGGCAAGGCTGCTATTGGCACAACAGGTAACGGCATTGGCCCAGCATATGAAGACAAGGTTTCTCGTCGTGGTCTTCGAGTTGGTGATCTTCTAGATGAAGAGGCTTTTGCAGCAAAATTAAAAGACGTTATGGAATATCATAACTTTGCTTTAACTAATTATTACGGTGCTGATGCACTTGATTATGATGAGGTTTTGGCACAAGCTTTAGAGCAAGCTAAAATTGTACGTCCAATGATCACCGATGTAACAGAGCAAATTCATCAGCATATTGCAAATAACGAAAATGTATTATTTGAAGGTGCGCAAGGTGCACTACTTGATATTGACCAAGGTACATATCCATTTGTAACTTCGTCAAACACCACTTCTGGTGGAGCTGTTACTGGTTCTGGTGTTGGTGTAACAGATATTGACTATGTAGTTGGTATTGTAAAAGCTTATACTACACGTGTTGGTGGTGGACCATTCCCAACAGAATTGGTTTACGATGTATCAACTGACGAAGGCAATGAAATCGGTAAAGTGCTTGGCACTATCGGACACGAGTTTGGAGCTACAACTGGTCGTCAACGTCGCTGTGGCTGGCTAGATATGGTTACTTTAAATCGTTCATTTAAACTTAATGCAGTTACTGGTATTTGCCTAACAAAGCTTGACGTGCTTGATTCACTTGAATCAATTAAGATTTGCACATCATATGAGCTAAACGGCGAAGTTGTTACAACACCTCCGTATGATGCAGAAGGTTATGCAAATGCTAAACCAATCTATATTGAAATGCCGGGCTGGAATGAATCAACAATTGGCACTAAATCATTTGATGCATTACCACAAGCTGCACAAAACTATATTCGTAAAATTGAAGAACTTTCAGGTCTTCCAGTAGATATTCTTTCAACTGGTCCAGATCGTGATGAAACTTTAATACTTAACCATCCATTTGATGAGTAAAGACCCACATCACCAGAGGGAAGCGGAAAAATACGAGAATCCGATTCCCTCTCGTGAATACATTCTCTCTATTGTAGAGAAAAAACCAAAAACCAAACATGAACTGTTTGAACTGCTAGATCTAGACGATAGCAAGAAAAAACCACTTTCTCATCGCTTAAGGGCAATGGTAAGGGATCAGCAACTTAGTTGCAATAAAAAAGGCGTATATCGCAAATACTCCAATCGTGGACTGCTATCTGGCACAGTAATTGCTAACCCTAAAGGTTTTGGTTTTATCGCGCTTGATAAAGGTGGTAAAGACCTGCGTCTTTCTTCCAAACAAATGCAACTGGTTTTTCATGGAGATAAGGTTAAAGCTAGACTGCTAAACAATAAAGGTGATGCTGAAATTGTAAAGGTTACTCAAACTGTAAGAACCTTAGTAGGTCGACTACACATTGAGAGCGATATTGCTTATGTTGTAGTTGATGATAAGCGTATTAAACATACTGTAAATATCCCTAAGATTTCCAACAAACACAAAGACGAACAAATTGTAGTTGTTGAGATCACTAAATCACCTTCACTAGAATCTGCAGCAGAAGGCAAGATAATTGACATATTGGGCCAGTTTATGGATGAGGGTGTAGAGACAGATTCTGCACTTTATCGTAATAATATTCCGGTTGAGTTCTCGCAAGAAGCTTTATCGCAAACAGCCGAACTTCCTACAACTGTAACAGCTGATGACAAAAAGAACCGTAAAGATATAACCAACATCAAGCTGGTAACTATTGATGGCGAAGATTCTAGAGATTTTGATGATGCAGTATATGCCGAACCAACCAATGCAGGTTGGAAATTAATCGTAGCTATTGCTGATGTTTCACACTATGTAAAGCCTGATACTGCACTTGATAAAGATGCTTACGAACGTGGCAACTCAGTGTATTTTCCACGACGTGTTGTACCAATGTTGCCTGAAGAATTATCTAATGGACTGTGCTCACTTAACCCTCAAGTTGAAAGACTATGCATGACTTGTGAGATGAATATTGATCATGAAGGCTCACTTATAGATTATGAATTTTATCCTGCAACAATGTATTCTCATGCGCGCATGACTTATACAGATGTTGGGAAAATTCTTGAAGATAAAAACCAGGGTTTAATAAACCAATACAGCGATGTAATGGACAACCTTACCTCGTTATACGGACTATACAAAACCCTAAGAATTGCTAGAACTAAGCGTGGAGTTATGGATTTTGATCGTATAGAGTCACAAATTCTATTTAATGATAACGGAAAAATTGACAATATCATCGCCCGTTCTAGAAACGATGCTCACAAGCTAATTGAAGAATGCATGCTAATGGCTAACCAAGCAACAGCAAAATTCTTAGCGCATCACGATGAAGATTTTCTTTATCGCATTCACCCAAAACCAACTCAAGAGAAAATTGAAGTTACTAAACAATTCTTATCCGCAGTAGGATTAACTCTTGAAGGCGGTATGGAGCCAGAATCAAAAGATTTTGCCAAAGTTCTTAAACAAGCAAAAGGCAGGGATGATGAAAATATCATTAAAACTGTAGTACTTAGAACTATGAAGCAAGCCATATACACCCCTGCAAACGAAGGGCACTTTGGTTTAGCATTTGATGATTACACTCACTTTACTTCACCAATTCGTAGATATCCTGATCTTCTAGTACATAGAGCAATCTATCGCGTACTTAATAAGAAGAAGCACAAACCTAGCAACAAGATGCTAGAAATGGGTGAGCACCTATCAACAACAGAGCGTCGAGCAGATGATGCATCACGTGATGTAGAGCAATGGCTTAAGTGCGAATATATGCGTGATAAAGTTGGTGAAACTTTTAATGGAGTTATCTCAGGGATTGCTAACTTTGGCATTTTTATTGAACTTACAGATGTATTTGTTGAGGGCATGATTTCAGTAAGAGATCTCAAAGACGACTATTATATTTTTGATGATATTCATCACCGTATGGTTGGCGAGCGTACTGGCAAGGTTTACAGACTTGGAGATAATATTAAAATTCAAGTTGCATCTGTAAACCTTGATGACAGACAAATGGTATTTATTCCGAAAGACAATTAACCTGCATCACACATTAATACTATTGGCTTAATATAATATTTTTTTAGTATACTAATACACTATTGAATTTATTAATGATATTAGTCTAGATGAAACTCTACGCCCCTTGGGAAAAGGCCTTTAAAAAAATATCAACACCGTTTGAGCATTTCATTCATGCTGAAACAACCACAGGTTTTATCCTGATGATTTCAACAATTTTGGCACTTATTCTTGCCAATACACCACTGACTGAAGCTTACACTCATTTTTTCCATACTGATGTTAGTATAACAGTTGGTAGTTGGAGTCTGTCACATACAATTCACCATTGGATTAATGATGG
>CAYOFV010000048.1:0-7039 GCA_964403565.1 uncultured Piscirickettsiaceae bacterium
GATTCTGGGGCTGAACCAGGTATGAAAATCAGTTAATTACTGAGTCTTTTTCCATTCTATTTTGTTAGATTGTAAAAAATTTTCAATCACATAGTTATTACTATGCTCAATTAAATTTTCCATAATCTGCCTTATAGAATAAAAAAATACTTGTAATTTATAACTTGTGAAAATTTTGGAAATTTTCTAAATGATAGCTAAAGAGATAAAAATCATCAGTTAAAACTCATAAAAATACTTGTTTAAAGCCTAAAAACAGTCTATTTTTGGCATTTTTTTGATTTTAGGTGCTTGGTTATGCAAAATTTAGCAAATTCTTTAAATGAGCGGATTTTTGATAAAAAATCCGTAAAATATCTCAAATTAATTTGGAAGGATGGCAGAGTGGTCGAATGCGCACGCTTGGAAAGCGTGTGTACCTTGCGGTACCGTGGGTTCAAATCCCACTCCTTCCACCAAAATATTTCGTCTTTTATTTTTTTTACTGCGTTAAATTACAAAAAACCTTCAGTTACATAGTGTTATCTATGTTCAGTCAGATTTGTTGTAATTTGCCTTGTAAAAAATAAAAAATACTCGTATTTCATTTTAATAGAAAAAAATAATTTCACAATTAACACAAGTAAAAAAGAATATGAATTTAACACCTGATTTTTATCCTAAAAATATAGTTAACACTGTTGAGGCCTTTATTGAGAAAGGCTATAAGGTTGTTGAAAAGTGTAAACAAGGTAATAGTTGGGATAGTGTATTTAATCCGCTAGATGAATTCGAGTTTGAATTTAATCAATATACGAGCGTTAATTCGCATTTGAATGCGGTTATGTTTAGTGATGAATTTAATGCTGAATATGAAAAAACCTTACCATTGATTAGTAGTTTTTATGCAGATATTTCAACAGATAAAGAGCTATACACAGCATATAAAAACCTTGAAAATCAAAGTTTAAATGCTGAGCAAAAACACATATTAAAAGATACTCTTGAAGGTTTTGAATTATCTGGAGTAGCTCTTAGTGGTGACAAGTTAAAGCGTTTTAAAGAAATAAAATCACGTCTTAGCATTCTAAGTAATAATTTTTCAAAAAATTCATTGCAGGCAACCAACGAATGGAAGAAAACTGTAAGTAAAAAAGATTTAAAAGGTTATACAGAGAAAGAATTGGCAAAAATTAAAACCACAGATGGGTATGAGTTAAATCTGCAAATGCCAATATATATGGATGTAATGACTTATGCTGATAATGACAATTTAAGAGAAGAGGTATATAAGGCTTATATTTCTCGTGCATCTGAGGTTGGTATAACAAGCGATAAGTTTGATAATAAATCAGCAATGGATGAAATATTATCATTAAGAATGGAGATGGCAAATATCCTTGATTTAGATAACTATGCTGAATTATCTATTAAATCAAAAATGGTTAAATCAGTGCAAATGGTGATTGATTTTATTGAAGAATTAATTGATAAATCAAAACCACAAGCACTATTAGAATTAAAAGAGCTAGAAGATTTTGCCGGTAAGAGTCTTAATCCTTGGGATTTAACCTATTATGCAGAAAAACTTAAAAAGAGTAAATTTGGTTTTAGTAAATCAGATTTAACACCTTATTTTCCAGAAAAAAACGTATTAAAAGGTTTGTTTACAACAATTGAGAAACTCTATTCTATTCAAATTGATCTAGCTTCTGAGGATAGTTATCATCCAGATGTAAAAGTTTTGGATATAAGTTCTGATAACAACATAATAGGCAGAATATATCTAGATCTGTACGCAAGAAACGACAAACGTGGCGGAGCATGGATGGCTGATTATCAAGGTTTAATGGGTGATAATAAGCCAGTTGCTTTTGTTGTATGTAATCTTAATGCTCCAACCAAGGATAGTCCAGCACTATTTGAATTTGATGAAATAGTAACAATATTTCATGAGTTTGGCCATGCCTTGCATCATATTTTAACTAAAGTTGATTATCCGTCGGTAGCTGGCATTGCTGGAGTTCCTTGGGATGGTGTTGAGCTTCCTAGTCAGTATATGGAGTTTTTCTGTTATGAAAAAGATGTAGTAATGAATATGTCTTGTCATTATCAAACTAAGGAAAAATTACCAGATACTTTGTATGAGAAACTAATATCGGCAAAGAATTTTCACTCGGCAATGCAGATGTTGCGCCAATGTGAGTTTGCCTTATGGGATATAAAAACACATATTAAAGATGCTGATACATATAAAGTATTGGATAGTGTTAGGAAAAAAACAGCACTTATGCCAGCAGTTAAAGAAAATAGGTTCTTAAATACATTTGGACATATATTTGGCGGTGGTTATGCTGCTGGATATTTTTCTTATAAATGGGCTGAAGTTTTGGCAGCTGATGCTTATGAATATGTAAAAACCCACGGAGGCATTGGTTCAAGTGCGGCAGATTTATTCTTAACTGAAATCCTGCAAATTGGTGGTAGTCTTGACTTTATGGATCAATATGTAAAATTTAGAGGCAAAGAGCCACAATTTGAGGCGTTATTAAAGTCAAGTGGTATAAGTATAACTAGGTAAAATACCTAGCAGATTTTATATATTGGAGATATTATGATTAAATTTATTTTAGGCGTTGTTGTTGTTTTAGCTCTTATTGGCGGTGCTATTCAGTTTAAGGCTACAGATGAAGATTGGTCTTTAGTGGTAAACAAAGAAGCTGCAATTAGCAGTGTGAAAAATGGCGCTATCAAAACCTATGATTTTGCTAAAGATCTTGTTGCAGATGCTGACAAAATCAAAGGTGTTGATCTATCGGTTGAGAAGTAATTAAACTTTTGACAGAACAATAGTTCCGTTAGTTCCGCCAAAGCCGAATGAGTTGGAGATTGCGTGTTCAATCTTCATCTCACGCGCTTCATTTGCAGCATAGTCTAGGTCACAATTCTCATCTTGATTAAAGATATTTATAGTTGGTGGAGCAACATCGTTTTTTACAGCAAGTGCTGTAAATATAGCCTCAATTCCTCCGGCCGCACCAAGTAGATGGCCAGTCATAGATTTGGTTGAACTCATTACAATATTGTACGCATGATCGCCTAGTGCAAGTTTTGCTGCATCTGTTTCAGCCTGATCACCTGCAGGAGTTGATGTGCCATGAGCATTAATATAGTCAATTTGATTGGCATTTAATCCAGCATTGTTCATTGCGTTTTTCATGCATCTTGCCGCACCTTCTCCGCCTTTAGAAGGTAATGTCATATGATAAGCATCACCACTCATACCATAACCTGATACTTCTGCATAAATTTGAGCACCACGTGCTTTAGCATGTTCGTATTCTTCAAGCACAACTACACCTGCGCCATCACCGAGTACGAATCCATCTCTATCTTTATCCCATGGGCGAGAAGCAGTTAAAGGATCATCATTACGAGTTGATAATGCACGAGCTGCAGCAAAACCGCCTAATCCGCAGTTAGTAGTAGACATTTCAGCACCACCAGCAACCATAACATCTGCATCACCATATTCAATTAAACGTGCAGCATCACCAACATTGTGAGTTCCTGTAGTACATGCAGTTACAATTGCGAAATTAGGGCCTTTCATACCATACTTAATAGAAAGGTTGCCTGAGATCATATTAATGATAGAAGAGGGTACAAAGAAAGGTGAAATACGCTTTGCGCCTTTTTCACGGAATAGGTCAGCAGTTTTCTCAATAGTTCCAAGACCACCAATACCAGCACCAATAGCTACGCCAACTCTCTCAGCATTTTCTTCAGTAATTTCTATACCACTATCTTCAATAGCTTGAATACCTGCCGCCATACCATAGTGGATAAAGGTATCCATTTTTTTGGCATCTTTTGGCTTAAGATAATCAGTAATATCAAAATCTTTAACCGATCCACCAAAGGTAACTGATTGCCCCTCAGTTTCAAGATTAGTTAATGTATTAACACCAGAATTACCATTAAGGATATTTTCCCATGATTTTTCTATACTGCTACCCACAGGGGATACAATACCAAGACCAGTAATTACAACTCTTCTTTTACTCATAATATATTTTTATAATAAAAAAGGCGCTTAATTCTACGAAAGAAGCGCCTTAGATGTTTAAATAAATAAACGGAAATTACAAATTATTGTTAACGTAATCAATAGCTTGTTGAACAGTTGTGATGTTTTCAGCTTGATCATCAGGAATTTCGCAATCGAACTCTTCTTCAAGAGACATCACTAACTCAACCGTGTCTAAAGAATCTGCACCTAAATCATCAATAAAAGAAGCGTTGTTATCAATATCGCCGCTTACATCTAATTGCTCAGCTACTACATCTTTAACTCTTTGTTCAATACTCATTTGTTATTTCCTTGTTAATTGTAAAAAATTATTATTTTATCTTTAATTGCGCTCTACACAAGACAAAATTTAAAAAAAATTATGTGTTTTGTTTGTATATAGTTGGGTCAGAAACTCCGGCCTGATTAAAGCCTAACCTTCTATATTCACACGCATCACAAACACCACAAGCTTCGCCGTTTTCGTTAGCCTGATAACATGTTATTGTTTGTGAATAATCAATGCCTAGCTCAATACCTGTTTGAATAATTTGAGATTTATTTAAATCTATAAGCGGTGTATTAATAGTTGTTTTTTCACCTTCAATAGCTTGTTTTGTTGCTAAATTAGCCATTTTTTCAAATGCATCTATAAATTCCGCTCTGCAATCTGGATAACCTGAATAATCAAGGGCATTAACCCCAATAAAAATATCTTGCGCTCCAACTATCTCAGCCCATGCCATGGCAAATGATAGAAATATTGTATTTCTTGCAGGAACATAGGTAACTGGTATTTCTTCACTTTCTACAAAATCAGGAACTTCTATGTTTGCATCAGTGAGTGCTGAACCGCCTAAATCACCAAGAGATATTTTTAATACTCTATGCTCTTTTGCATTTAATTGTTTAGCAATATTTTTTGCTGATTTTAACTCTGATTTTTGCTTTTGTCCGTAATCAAAACTCAGTGCGTAGCACTCAAAACCTTTTGCTTTGGCAATAGCTAAAACAGTAGTGGAGTCTAATCCTCCTGATAGTAAAACAACAGCTTTTTTAGACATTGGCTAGATTGCCTTTTTCTTCTAGCCATTGTTTACGATCAGCAGCTCGTTTCTTGCTAAGTAGCATATCCATAGTTTGAAATGCTTGTAGTGGATTATCGAGTGTAAGCTGTATAAGACGTCTAGTATCAGGCAGCATGGTTGTTTCTCTGAGTTGTGAAGGATTCATCTCACCTAGTCCTTTAAAGCGCTGAACTTGAATTTTCACGCGTTTATTTTCTTTTTCGATCTTATTTACAATACTATCTCTTTCGTTATCATCAAGTGCATAGTGAACTTGCTTACCAGCATCAATTCGATATAGTGGAGGCATAGCAACAAATACATGACCTTCTTTAATAAGTCTTGGAAAGTGTTTTACAAATAGGGTGCATATAAGTGTGGCAATATGCGCTCCATCGGAGTCAGCATCAGCAAGAATACAGATTTTTCCATATCTTAAGCCAGATAGATCTTCGCTATTTGGTTCTAAGCCAATAGCAACACTTATGTCGTGTATTTCATTACTTGAAAGAACTTGATCAGATTCAACTTCCCAAGTATTAAGAATCTTACCTCTTAAAGGTAGAATGGCTTGATATTCTTTATCACGCGCTTGTTTTGCAGAGCCACCAGCAGAGTCACCCTCAACTAAAAAAACTTCAGTTTGATCTAAATCATTACTTGTGCAATCAGATAATTTACCTGGAAGGGCGGGACCACTAACAACTTTTTTACGTACAACTTTTTTACGAGTTTTTAATCTGTTTTGCGCATTTGCTATTGCCAACTCGGCAATCTTCTCTGCCACAGAAGTGTGTTGGTTAAGCCAGAGGCTAAACGCATCTTTTACAACTCCAGAAACAAATCCAGCACATTCTCTTGAAGATAATCTTTCTTTAGTTTGTCCGGAGAATTGTGGATCTAGGATTTTAATTGAAAGTACATAAGATATTTTTTGCCAAACATCATCAGGTGTAAGTTTGATATTTTTAGGTAGTAGGTTCCTAAATTCACAAAATTCTTTTAATGCATCAGTAAGACCTGACCTAAGTCCGTTTACATGCGTTCCGCCTTGTGAGGTAGGGATAAGATTTACATAGCTTTCTGCAACGACATTTGAATTGTATTCAGTCCAAGCAAGTGAAGCATGGAGTTGTTGTTCGTCAGCTTCATAGTTAACAACAAACGGAGCTTCTGGCAAACAATCAAGACCATCAAGCGATGCTGAAAGATAATCTTTTAGTCCTTCTTTATAAACCCATTTGTCTTTTGTATCATCTATTTTATTATGAAAATTTATCTCTAGACCTGGGCAAAGCACAGCTTTTGAGCGCAGATTATGCCTAAGTCTTTTTGCTGAAAATTTATCAGAATCAAAAAATTGCGGATCTGGGGTGAATTTAACTTTGGTGCCAGTATTACGTTTACCAACAGTATTGATAACTTCTAAATCAGTTTTCTTTAAGCCATTAGAGAATGTTATATAGTGTTCTTTACTATCACGCTTAATCCATACTTCAACTAAAGATGACAGGGCGTTTACAACCGATATACCAACGCCATGCAAACCACCTGAGAATTGATATGAATCATTTGAGAATTTACCGCCAGCGTGAAGCTTAGTAAGAATAACTTCTACTCCAGGTTTATTTTCTTTAGGATGAATGTCAGTTGGCATACCACGGCCATTATCTTCAACAGATAAAGAGCCATCTTCATATAGAACTACATTGATTTTATTACCAAAACCGGCAACGGCTTCATCGACACTGTTGTCAATTACTTCTTGTGCTAAATGGTTTGGTCGTTCGGTTTCTGTGTACATTCCAGGGCGTTTACGCACTGGCTCTAAACCTGATAAAACCTCAATTGATGATGAGTCGTAGTTACTCATTTATACCTGCCCAAGAATATATATTTTTGAAGTATCATACCAAAAAAA
>CAYOFV010000049.1:0-6494 GCA_964403565.1 uncultured Piscirickettsiaceae bacterium
ATAAGCCCAAAAACAGATCGTATTGCTCAATTTGCTGGTATTCGTACAGATGAGGATCTAAATATTCTAGATGAGCATATGTTTTACTGCAAACCAACACATGATGTTTTGCCATCACCTGAAGCATGTGCAGTAACCGGGATAACTCCGCAACAATGCGCAGAAAAAGGCTTAATTGAACATAAGTTTATTAGCAAAATTAATGCTGAATTTTCAACGCCTAATACCTGTGTAGTAGGGTACAACTCAATTCGTTTTGATGATGAGTTTACGCGCTATACTTTATATCGTAATTTTTTAGATCCGTACGCTTGGCATTGGCAAAATGGCAATACTCGCTGGGATATACTTGATGTTGTGCGTATGTGTTATGCGCTAAAAAAGGATAATTGCCTTAAATGGGTGCATGATGAAAATAACAAGCCCATATTTAAACTAGATAGATTAGCTCCGGCAAATGGTATTGAGCATTCTGATGCGCATGATGCTTTAGCAGATGTGCGTGCAACTATAGCTATAGCCAAAATTATTAAAGACACTCAACCTCAGTTATTCGATTATGCGTTTAGCCTGCGTGAAAAGAAAACTGTAGAGTCGAAAATAAAATTATTCGAGCCGATGCTACATACATCAGGCATGTATCCTGCAAAGCTTTCATGTACTAGACTATCTGTATCCCTTGCATACCACCCTGAGTACAACGATAGAGTAATTGTATTTAATCTTGATCAAGATCCATCGATTCTATTAGAACTTGAAATTAGTGAACTTAAAACCTTGATGTTTACCAAACAATCAGAGTTGCCAGATGGTGTTGAGCGCCTGCAAATTAAAGATTTGATATTCAACAAATCTCCAATGTTTGTACCTAATGTTTACAAACTTGATCCAAATATAATCAAACAATTGCAAATTGATTTAGATAGATGCATGAAACATCTAGAATTTATAAAAACCAACCAGCAAAAGATTTCTCAAATAGTGCAAAAACTTTATACAAGCGATGAGCCAAAACCTATAAACAAGGATGCTGATCAAGCACTATATGACGGCTTTATTGACAATTCAGATAGAAGAATTTGTAATCAAATTCAAAACCTTTCTACCGCTGAGTTAAAAAACTTTCATCCAAAATTTAAAGATGAAAAACTCTCTAAACTACTTATGTACTTTAAAGCTAGAAACTATCCTGAGTCACTTGCTGATGATGAAATTGAAGATTGGTTTGAAGTTGTCCAAGGCAGAATTCAAGCTGGTGAAAATGGATATCAGTCAATAGATAACTATTACGCAAGAATTGCCACTATGCGCAAGCAATTTCCAGAAAAGGAGTTGATCTGGCAAGATTTAGAAAATTATGCCGAATCGTTTTTATAGGTTTTTTTGAGATCTTATTGGGCTCTTTTTTGAATTATTTTATTTAATCAGGTATAATCTTTGCCAAACTAAAATAAAACTAAAAAGAGAAGAATGAACGCTGAAACACGCTTGGAGATGTTTGGAAGATTATTAAAGAAGATTCCAAACCCAACAACTGAACTTAATTACGAAACACCTTTTGAACTACTTGTTGCCGTTACTTTATCTGCGCAAGCTACAGACAAAAGTGTAAATAAAGTTACAGATAAATTATTTCCGATAGCAAATACTCCTGAGGCAATTTTTGAATTAGGAGAAAATGAGCTAAGAAATACAATCAAAACTATTGGCTTATTTAATTCTAAAGCTAAACATTTAATTCAAACTTGTAAAATTTTAATTGACAAGTATAATTCAAAAGTTCCTGAAACACGTAAAGAATTAGAAGCTCTTCCTGGTGTTGGTAGAAAAACTGCTAATGTAGTGCTTAATACTGCTTTTGGTCATCCAACTATTGCTGTTGATACACACATATATCGTGTTGCTAATCGTACTGCAATCGCAAGTGGCAAAACTGTGCTTGAAGTTGAGAAGAAATTAGTTAAGTTTATTCCAGACGAGTATCGTGTGCCTGCACACCATTTAATGATTTTACATGGTCGTTACACTTGTAAAGCACGCTCGCCTTTGTGCACTGAATGCGTACTATTAGATCTTTGTGAGTACGAAGAGAAGAATCTTTAAAAATATTTTTCTACCTCTATAATTAGAGGTTATGCTGTACACACAAAATAGAGATGAGCAACGCAAGTTTTTAGCTAACGCTTGGCAAAAATTCTTAGACAAAAAACTACTTGATCCACTTGAGGATCAACTAACTAAAGTTATTGAAATTCATCCTGAATATCACCAACTTATTCAAGATATAGAATCAGACTACTTTCCTGAACAAGGAGAGGTTAATCCGTTTTTACATATCAATCTACATTTAGCCTTAAGAGAACAACTTTCTATTAATCAGCCAATTGGTATTAAAGATTATTATCAAAGGCTTCTTAGTAAAGTTAAAGATCCTCATGAGGTGGAGCATAAAATTATGGATTGTATAGCGCAGATGATCTTCTCTTCACAAAAAAACAACACACCAATGGATCATCAAGCGTATATTGAATGTCTAAAGTCTATTTCTAAATGAGGCAAAACCTCACAAGCTTGGCTTATTAAAAACTGTGTTAATTTTTATTTATGTATTTACTTATTGATAGTGCGAGGAATTGCCTCACAGATGGGTTGTATAGCGCAGATGATCTTCTCTTCACAAAAACACAACCAACCAATGGATCACCAAGCCTACATTAATTGTATAAAACAACAATGTCAGTAGACAAATACATCGAAAAACACTTAAACCAGAAAGTACTTTCATCTAAATCTATTGGTACAGGGTTATTTTCAGCTTATAAAGTAAAACTTGAGAACGGTGAAAGTGTATTTATCAAATATCAGAGCCAAGCTAACAATGAATTAATAAATGAAGGCAGAGAATTACAACTACTTGGAAAAACAGTCCATACCCCAAAGGTGCTTGGTAGTTGTGAACACTCACTAATTTTAGAATGGGTAGAAAGTACTAACAACCCCAATACTCAACTTCAACTTGGGGTACAACTTGGCAAACTTCATCAACAAAAGTCAAAGTATTTTGGTTTTGAGTTTGATAATAAGATTGGCCAAACTCCTCAATATAATGCAGTTGGTAAAAATATCACTAATTGGACAGATTTTTATTGGCAATATAGACTGCTATTTCAAATTGAACTAGCGAGAAAAAATGGCTATTTAAACAATCAAGATTTCTCAGATCTGCTCAAAATAGAAAGCACCATGCCGAAACTATTTAACAACAACATCAAGCCTGTTTTGTTACACGGGGACCTATGGTCAGGTAATTTTATAAGTGGTAAAAAACATCATTATTTTATTGATACTGCAAGCTACTATGGGCATAGTGAAGCAGATTTAGCTCTTACTTTTATGTTTGGTGGGTTTTCTAATGAATTTTATAGTGGGTATAAATCAATTATTACACTTGAGGAAGGTTTTGATAAACGCAAACCGCTATATATGCTATACCACTATCTAAATCATCTTAATTTATTTGGCAATGGTTATTACTCTGGAGTAATGAATTGCGTTAGACAAATTAATTAACTATTCCAGTTAACAAAATTTTCTAACAACTGCAGGCCATCATGTTGTGACTTTTCTGGATGAAACTGCACTGCAAACATATTATCTTTTGCAATAGCGCAAGTAAAGTCTATGCCATAATTAGTAGAACCGGCAACTACAGAACTATCGTCCTCTTTTACATAATAACTATGAACGCTATAAAAACGCGCATTATCTTCAATATTGTGCCAAAGTGGGTGATCAATAGTGTGTTTAACTGTATTCCACCCCATGTGTGGGATTTTTAGTTCGTTTTTAGGAAATCTTTCAACATTTCCAGGAATTATTGACAAGCCTTCAGTTCCGCCATTCTCTTCGGAATGATCAAATAACAGTTGCAACCCTAGGCAAATTCCTAAAAAAGGCTTTTCATGAGCAGATTGTTTAATAACATTAGCAAGACCATGCTCGTTTAAAGCTTGCATGCAAGCGCCCATTGCCCCTTGCCCAGGAAATACAATACGATCAGCAGCAGATATTATGCTTTTATCATCTGTTAGATATACTTTATCATTAGGAGCAACGTGCTCAATAGCTTTTTCTACTGAGCGTACGTTACCCATGCCATAGTCCACAATGGCAATACTTTGCATCTTATAGACTGCCTTTAGTTGATGGAATTGCTCCAGCTTGACGCTCGTCTATTGTAGTAGCCATTCTAAGCGCCCTACCAAATGCTTTGAAAATAGTTTCTGCTTGGTGGTGAGCGTTTACTCCACGTATATTATCAATATGTAGAGTTATTAAAGAATGATTTACAAAGCCCTGAAAAAACTCACCAACCAAATCTACATCAAATGTACCAATCATCGCACGAGTAAAATTAGCATTAAGCTCAATTCCAGGACGACCAGACAAATCTAACACTACGCGAGACAGTGCCTCGTCAAGTGGAACATACGAATATCCGTAACGTGTCATGCCGGCCTTGTCGCCAACAGCTTGCGAGAATGCTTGACCTAATGTTATGCCAATATCTTCAACACTGTGGTGATCATCAATATGTGTGTCTCCGTCACATTTAATAGTTAAATCCATTAAGCCGTGACGAGCCACTTGATCTAACATGTGGTCTAAAAATGCTACACCAGTATCTATATTTGCCTGACCTGTACCATACAAATTTAGTTCGACTGTAATGTCTGTTTCGTTAGTTTTTCTGTCAACTTTTATCATTTATAGATAATCTTTAATCAAAATTTCGGCAATTTGAATAGTATTCAAAGCTGCACCTTTACGAATATTATCAGAAACTACCCACATGTTGAGCCCTCTTTCGTGAGAAATGTCTTCACGTATACGACTAACAAAAGTATCGTCATGGTTAGTAGCTTCAACAAATGGTGTCGCATAACCACCATTTTCACGCTTATCCATAACTGTAATACCAGGTGATCCTGCTAATATTTCAGTTGCCTTTTCAGCGGTAATTTTCTCTTTAGTTTCAATATGAACCGCCTCAGAATGACCATAAACAACTGGAACTCTAACAGCAGTTGGATTTACTAAAATATTCTCATCTTCAAAGATCTTTTTAGTTTCCCAAACCATTTTCATCTCTTCCTTGGTGTAGCCATTATCTTGGAATACATCAATGTGTGGAATCACATTAAAAGCAATTTGTTTAGGGTAAACCTCTACATCAATATCTTTGCCATTTAATAGTTTGGCAGTCTGATCAGTAAGCTCAGTAATTGCCTCTTTTCCAGAGCCAGATACAGCCTGATAAGTTGCAACGTTAATACGCTCAATACCTACTGCATCGTAAATTGGCTTAAGTGCTACCAACATTTGAATTGTTGAACAGTTAGGGTTGGCAATAATATTACGCTTTTTATATCCTGCAATTGCATGCGGATTAACCTCTGGAACAACCAAAGGAATATCTTCATCACGTCTGAAGTGTGCAGTATTATCAACCACAATACAACCAGCTTCTGCTGCAATTGGAGCATACTTTTCTGAAATAGATCCGCCAGCAGAAAACAAACCAATTTGCGCTTGTGTAAAGTCGAACTTATCTAGATCTTGTACAGTCCAGCTTTTTCCTTGGCACATAACTTTTTTACCAGCTGAATTTGCTGAAGCTAAAGGATATAAGTTATCAATTGGAAAATTACGCTGATCTAAAATAGAAAGAATAGTTTCGCCCACAGCGCCTGTTGCACCAACAACTGCAACATTAAATTTTTTGCTCATAATTGTGAATAAATAAAATAATAAAAACAGCCGTATTATACTTTAGAGAAGGCTTATATTGCTGTAATAAATAGTTGAAACTTAAACAATATTATCAATATCTATGTACTGATATTCTAGATTAAACTTACCAGATAAGTGTTGACATAATGCCTGGATGCCATATCTCTCAGTAGCGTGATGTCCGGCTGAGATAAATGCGATATTATTTTCCTGTGCAATAGCTGGTATTTGTTCTGACACTTCACCGGTTATGAAACAATCTGCACCTGCTTTAATAGCATGCTCAATATAGCTTTGCGCCCCACCGCTACACCATGATATGTTTTTTATAATTTTACTCTCATCACCGAAAACTATAGGCTCTCTACAAGTTATATTTGCAACTGATTTAACAATATCATCAAAATTTGAATCAACTTCACCACTCCAAACCAAAGTATCACCAATTGGCATAGGGTTTTGAATATTAAGGCGCATTCCAAGTTGGATATTGTTACCAACAACTGGATGTGCATCAAGCGGTAGATGATATGCAAATAAATTTATATCATTATCAAGTAGTGCTTTTATGCGATTTTTTTTAATGCCTGTTATGCTTTGACTCTCACTCTTCCAAAAAAAACCATGATGCACGAAAATAGCATCAGTATTTTCATCAATAGCCCTATCAATCAATGCTTGATTAGCACTTACACCGGCAA
>CAYOFV010000050.1:0-3937 GCA_964403565.1 uncultured Piscirickettsiaceae bacterium
AGAAGATTATGCCCACCACTTGCTGCTATCTCTAAAGCTCTTTTTGCATGATGCTGGCCTTTAACTTGAGATAAATCCTTATCATAAGTGATGGTGTTATCTAATTTAAAGCTTGGTTTTGTAACGCTATCTTGGGCCAATAACAATCCGCACACTGCTAACAGGCTACTAGCGGGGTAAGCTTTTATACCGTCAACCAATGCGCATTGATTAATATCATCCTTTGGCAAAACTACATTATGATTATCTTTACTTGCCGCAATTATTGCTGGCAGCAAGCCATCGGTAGATCTAATAGCACCATCAAGACCAAGCTCTCCATAAAATTCAAATTCCTCAATGATTATCTGTGGTTTGATTTGCTTCGATGCTATTAATAGCCCTATTGCAATTGGAAGATCATACCTTCCTCCAGTTTTTGGCAGGTTTGCCGGAGCAAGACTTACAGTTATTCTACCTTGAGGAAATTTAAAATTAGAATTCATAATTGCACTACGAACTCTGTCTTTACTTTCTCTTACCGCACCTTCTGGCAAACCAACAATGGCAAAACTCGGCAAGCCTCCTGAAATATGAGCCTCAATAGTAACAACTGGAGCCTCCATACCAACTCCAGCACGAGTATAAACTTTAGCTAACTGACTCATACGACTTCTAACTCTTCAATGTTCCATCTTGGCTTTATCGCAATATCATTACTATCAGTAAATTGTCCTTTTGTTAGTCTAATATGTCCAGCTAAAGCAATCATTGCTCCATTATCAGTACAAAAATCCATACTTGGATAGAATACTTGGTTATTGTGTTTTTTGGCCATTTGATCAAGCTCAAATCTTAAAGATTTATTAGCGCTAACCCCCCCAGCTACAACTAAAGTTTTGTACCCAGTTTCTTCTAAAGCACGCCTACACTTAATAGACAGTGTCTGTGTAGCAGCAACCTCAAAAGCCTTAGCAATGTTAGCTTTTTCGTTTGGATATTCTGTAAAGGTATTGCGTGAGTAGGTTTTCAAACCACTAAAGCTAAAATCTAGGCCAGGTCTATCAATCATAGGTCTTGGAAATTTAAATCTATTCGCATCGCCTTTTTGCGCTAAAGCAGACAATGCTGGACCGCCCGGATATCCTAAACCTAATATCTTAGCAGTTTTGTCAAAAGCCTCTCCCACTGCATCGTCCAACGATTCTCCAAGGATTTTATATTTGCCGATAGCCTCAACCTTTACCAACATTGTATGTCCGCCAGATACCAACAAGGCAACAAATGGAAAGTCTGGCTTATTATCTTTATCTAACAGTGGAGCTAATAAATGCCCTTCCATATGGTGAACAGCAAGTGATGGAATAGATAAGCTCCAGGCAACACTCTTAGCAATACTTGAGCCAACAAGCAGTGCTCCTGCAAGCCCTGGTCCTGCAGTATATGCGATACCATTAATATCCTTTAACTCAAGACCCGACTCTTGTAAAACAGATTTAATTAATGGAATAGCCCTACGGATATGATCACGTGATGCGAGTTCAGGCACAACACCACCATATTCTGCATGCATTTCAACTTGGGAAAATAACTGATGTGCAATTAAGCCTTTATTGGTTGAGTAGATGCCAATTCCAGTTTCATCACACGAGCTCTCAATACCGAGAGTTATATAATCATCTTTAGCCACTATGCGATTCGCCAAGATAGACTTTTTTCACATCTTCGTTGGCTAGAATATTTTCCTTATTACCAGAAGCGATAATTACACCATCATGAAGAACATATGAATGATCACAAGTATCAAGCATTTCACGATAGTTGTGGTCTGTAATCAATACCCCAATGCCTTTATCTTTTAAATGATAAATAATTTGCTGAATATCTCCAACAGAGATAGGATCAACACCAGCAAAAGGCTCATCAAGTAATATAAATTTAGGATCAATAGCTAAAGCTCTGGCAATCTCAACCCTTCTTCTTTCACCACCAGAAAGACTCAAGCCCTGAATATGACGAATATGCTCAATATGAAATTCAGCCAATAGCTCTTCTAATTTGTGCGACTTTTGTGATTTGTCAAGACCCTCATTAAGCTCCAAAACAGCCATAATATTGTCTTCAACTGAAAGCTTTCTAAAGATTGATGGCTCTTGTGGCAAATACCCTAATCCTAGCTTTGCACGCTTATGCATTGGAAGTTTACTAACCTTCTTGTTACCAATAAACACTTGACCTTTATCAGCTCGAATTAATCCACAAGCTATATAGAAACATGTGGTTTTTCCAGCGCCATTTGGACCAAGTAGTCCAACAATTTCTCCGCCTTTTACTTCAAACGATACATCGCTAACAACCTCACGACGTGCATATTTTTTACGAATATTTTTTACTGATAAAGTTTCTGAACTCATAAAAATTCACTTGAAAAACTGCTGTTATCTTACCCTAAATCAAACTAATTTGCTCAGAGCTATATACCTTAATATTATTACCACCATCCTTAACAATAAGAGCTCCGCTAGAGTCGATACCGTTAGCGATTCCAATAGTTGATTTTTGCTGATAATTTATATTTAATTTTTTGCCAAACAAAAAGTCATGCTTTGCAAACTCTGATTCATAATATTCAAATCCATTTTCTGCAAAAATCTGACAATAATCTAATACTTGATTGATGATCTTAACGCTTAAATCACACAAATCTTGCTTAACGTCTAATAACTGCTCTAAATCTATCCAGGGAGTGTGGATTTGAGAATTTTGCGTTAATTTATTATTAACACCTATACCTATAACTACAAACTGATAATCACCTTGCAAAGAGTTTTCAATTAATACTCCAGCCAGCTTTTTATCATCAACAAAAATATCATTTGGCCATTTAATTTTGGCATTGTTAATGCCAATATCTTGTAATACTTTAACCAGTGCAAGTCCAATAACAAGACTTAATCCATTTAGATTGGTTTTGCTATTAAAAGCTCTACGAATTGATAATAAAACACTTGAGTCTTTTGAACTAATCCACGAGCGATCGTATTGACCTTTGCCGGATGTTTGTTCAGAAGTTATACAAATTTGAGTTTTGATACTATTTGGCAGGCTCGACAAATAATCATTAGTGCTTGGTATAGTATCAAATACAAAGCATTCAATATCATCAGTCAATTGTATTGATAAGGTAGAATAATCAGCCATTCTTTCATTTTACAAGTTTTATGAGAATAGCATTAGGAGTTGAATACAAAGGTACTAACTTCCATGGCTGGCAATTACAAAAGTCTGGTGTACGTACAGTACAAGAAACAGTTGAGAATGCACTATCAGAAGTTGCAAATCATCCAGTAAGGGTATTTTGCTCTGGCAGAACTGACGCTGGAGTTCATGCTATTGAACAGGTGATTCATTTTGAAACCACGTCCAAACGTGAAGATAAGGCCTGGCTGTTTGGTGGCAATGTAAACCTACCTCATGATGTAAGTTTCAAATGGGTAAAAATTGTTGATGACAATTTTCATGCGCGTTTTAATGCTGTTGCTAGAAGTTATAAGTACAAAATCCATAACCATCCTGTACGCTCCGCATTATTAAATGATTTTACGCTTTGGGAGCCAAGAGAGCTTAATATCGAATCTATGAACGAAGCATGCAAATATTTACTTGGTGAGCATGACTTTTCTGCATTTCGTGCAAGCTTGTGTCAAGCTAAATCACCAATAAAAAATATAGAAAGAATTAATTTTAGTAAAAATGACTCTGAAGTAGTACTTGATGTTAAAGCCAATGCTTTTTTGCATCATATGGTGCGCAATCTAGTTGGCACTTTGCTAAAAGTTGGTAGAGGAGAAAGAGAAGTTGAATGGGTAAAAGAAGTTCTAAATTCTAGAGATAGAAAACAAGCAGGAATGACCGCCGAACCCCAAGGTTTGTACTTTATAAAAGCTTATTACAACAA
>CAYOFV010000050.1:4037-6263 GCA_964403565.1 uncultured Piscirickettsiaceae bacterium
CCTAACTCTTTCCATGCGTGACGCAATGCATCAGTACGACGATCGTAGAAACGATTTTCACCAAACTTATCAATAAATCCAGAATTCTTAAGTACACGCTCAATACCTTCTGTACGTGCAAATAAAATTTCAACACCATTTGATGAACAGCGCTCTAACAATCCTGCAAGCATCTCTTCACCTGAAGCATCAATTTGGTTAATGCCGGCCATATCAACAATAATGTATTTAATACACGGTTGTTTATTGGCAATTAATTTTAAAACCCTGTCTTCAAAATAACCAGCGTTTGCAAAATATAAAGAGCCAGAATACTTAACAATTGACACTACCTCGCAGCTTTCGATTTCATTTTCTAAAGCATTAACAAACATAGTTGAGCCACTATGTGCCGAAAGCTCGGTAAATCTTGGCTCCATAGTACGGAATAGGAATAAACCAAGTGATAGAATCACACCAATTACGATACCATTTTCTAAGTGTGGCGCAAAAAGCAGAGTTAAAACAAAAGCAACCACTGAAACAACAGCATCATGCTTTTCAACTTTCCAAGCGTGCTTGATTGGTGCAAACTTAATTAAGTTAATTACTGCCATAATAATTACCGCAGCAAGTGTTGCTTGCGGCAAGTGATATAGTAGCGGAGTTAAGAATAGTAGTGTCAGACCAACAATAACCGCTGTTACTACTGATGAGAATCCAGTAATTGCACCAGCTGAAATATTTACCGCAGAACGTGAGAATGAACCCGATACTGCATAACCTTGGAAGATACTTGAAACCACGTTAGAAAGTCCTTGGCCCATAAGCTCTTGGTCAGCATCTAGGCGTTGCTTAGTTTGCGCTGCCATGGCTTTAGCAATTGAAATTGCTTCCATAAAACCAATAAGACCAATAGTAATTGCAGTAACAATCATCTGATTCATTACTGAGAAATCAAAACTTGGAAAAACAATTGAAGGTAAGCCTTCAGGAATAATGCCTACGATTGCACCACCATAGCCTCCATCTTCAACTGATGTACCAAAACCGATTAACCAAGAGATAATAGTAGTAACTGCAACAGCAATTAGAACTCCAGGCCACTTAGGCAGAAACTTCTTAATAGCGATCATAATTGCAAAGGCAATGATTGCAATTCCAAATGTAACCATATGTGTATCAGTAGTAGCATTTACAACAGTACCCCAAACTTGTTCATAAGTATGTTCGCCAGAGCCCTTTGTTACGCCAAATACTTTATTTAACTGTGAAGTGCCAATAATAATTGCAGCAGCATTAGTAAAACCAACAACCACTGGATGAGATAAGAAGTTAATTACAAAACCAAGTTTTAATGCACCTAATGCAAATTGAAATATACCAACTAAAAATGCTAAAAGTGATGCATACATTACATACTCGTCCATACCTGCGCCTTCAGGAAGGATAGTTGGAACTGCAGCAGCAGTAAGTAAAGATACAACAGCAACTGGACCAGTTCCAAGCTGTCTTGAAGAGCCCATAAGTGCAGCAATCATAACTGGAAGGAATGATGCGTATAAACCATGCTGTGGAGGAAGACCTGCAAGCTGTGCATAAGCCATTGACTGTGGCACCAAAACCAAGGCTACAGTTAAACCAGCAACCGCATCAGCTTTTAAAATATTCGAGTCTTTAATTTCATGAATCCACGCTAAAAATGGCAAGAATTTTGCAAATTTATTCATTTTGTCTTCCAAGTTATATTAGTTAATTTCTGATTCTAGAGCCAAAGGCTGGCTACAAAAAGAGACGCAGTAGAATAACGCATCGTCTTAAAAGAATATAAGCGCAATATTATATAATAATATCCACATTTATTGGAAGCTTTTTTGTATAATAGTTGCCTTTGCTTTTTCTAGCAAAAAAAATCACAACTTAAGGAATATTAATGAAATTATTTGAAAATTTACATTTTAATAATGTACGTGGAGATATTACTGGTGGTATTACTGCTGGTGTTGTAGCATTGCCTTTTGCAATTGCAATGGGGCTTGCATCTGGTGCAGGAGCAATTGCTGGTTTATATGGCGCAATTATTACCGGATTTTTTGCAGCTTTATTTGGTGGTACTGGTGCACAAGTATCAGGTCCGACTGGCCCAATGACAGTTGTTATGGCTCTAGTTGTAACACAATTTATTACTTTCTTTGAAGGCAAAATTGATCCTGCAACTGGCCTTGTATACACACATGACGCTGCACT
>CAYOFV010000051.1:0-5833 GCA_964403565.1 uncultured Piscirickettsiaceae bacterium
CCGCCCTTTTATTTAAAAATTCTTACTCAATATATGATTGAGAATCTAACTGCAATTACTACACAGTCCGTGTAGTTCTATAACCTGTCCTTTCTTGGGTGTGAATTTTTGAATATTAGGAATGGATATTTTATTAGAAGTTTTGCAAGACTCTTTCACGCTTTCACAGTTACTACAATGAAGTAATACATGAAAATGATCTAGGTGAGAATCATTACAAATAAGGTAGGTATTGTTTGACTCAACTTTATGTACAACGCCGACATCAATCCAAAAATCAAGCACTCTGTATATAGTGCTTATATTAAAAGAATGGCCATTATTGTTTAAACGCTCTAATAAATCATATGCAGAAATACTAGTGTTTAGTCTTGATAATTCTTCAATAATATCAAGCCTTTGAGGGGTTATGCTCTTTCCAGCTTCCTTGCACTTGGATATTAACTTTACTTTATCAATCATTCAAAATTATCGTTATCTGAATATGTTAGTGTATCAATCTTGGTAATCTCTGTTAATGTATATCCACTATCAATATTGTCAAAACTTTGTGTTGTGGATACATCATAAGGATTACTATCGTTAACCAAACTGTTTGAAACATCATTACTTTTTTTACCGGTAAAAATCTTTCCTGAAACAATAACTGGAATATATATATCTCTAAGCTTTGTTGGGTTTGCAGAAGTGTCAACCAATAAGGTTTGATTTAAAGGCGGTGGTGGAACATGTATACATTGCCCGGCTTCTGGTACTAATAAAAACTTACTAACATTAGAGTCTTTAATTTCAATCGGAACCATAAACCCAGCTAACTCTATTTCTTTACCATTAATATTATTGTTTATTTTTTTACCTGCCTCATCAAGTTTTTTTTGAAACTCTAGATCATTCATAATTTTGTAATTAACCTTCTCTGGCACAAAATCATAAGCGCCTTCTGAGATTAACAAATCCCAAGAATCTACAAGTTTTTGCAGGCGTTCATCACTCACCTGCTCAGAAAACGCAATAGAAGAATTTAAAAACAATAAAACAATAAATAACTTTTTCAGCATATATCTAGCTTAGACCTTGGTGTAGGTTTTTCTTAAAAACAATAGCAGCTGGAATCAAACTACTTAAAACCCCTGCAGTTAATATTATAGCAAACACCTGAATTTCTTCTAAACTTACCCATTTGAATTCTGGTGTAATGCCAAGGGCTACATTTATCTGATCTGCTGCTAGATTAGTAATAATGGTAACAAATATAATCGCCCCTATAATTGCACTAAGACCAATCAGCACAGCTTCAAATACAACTAAACCTGCCAAATATATTGGAGTTGCTCCATTCGCTCTATATATAGTCATCTCGCGCTTTCTGTTTTCAATACTGGAGATAATTAAAGTGATCATCGATATCAAACTTATAGCAATAATTATCCATCCAAGCAGCTCAAAGCCTTTGTCAACCATACCAACAATTGACCAAAGTTCTGATAGTGCAACACCAGGAATAACTGCAGAAATAGCCTCTTGGTGATATTGTCTTAATTCTCTAGCAAAACTAAATAAAGTTAATTGTGACTTAAGGCCAACAAATGCCGCAGTAACAGTTTTTGGCATTAAATCTTCTTTAGGAATGGAAGAAATATCAAAATTATCCAGGCTAAATACTTTTTTGCCACTTTGCCAGCCAATATGAATCAGCTCATAACCCCTTAAATCTACAAACACTGCCTGATCTATTGGTGTTCCAGTTTTGTTTAAAACTCCAGAAACTTTAAAAGAAAAATCATCGTGTTTTCTACCAATGGCATCGCCAGATCCATGAGTAATATTAATATCTGAGCCGATTTTATAATTAAGTTTTTTTGCAACATCAGCACCTATAACAGCCTCAGAAATTACTTGAAACTCTCTGCCACTTGACATAGTAAGAGGCTTGTCCCCTGAGTATTTAACATGCTTGAAGTAATTAGACTCAGTTGCTATTACTCTAAAGCCTTTATGACTATCTCCTAGTGCAATTGGTACCAACCAATCGATATCTTTTCTTTGTCTAATATCATCTACGGTTTGCATGGTGATATTATTTGTAGGCCTGCCTAGATGAAACACCGTATAAAGTACAATCTCAAGCGAGCTAGATCTTGGGCCAACAATAGCATCAACCCCTGAAATACTCTGATTAAAACCTTGCTCGGTTGCTTGTTGTATGCGTTCAATACTAAGTAATAACACCATAGATGCCATTAAAGTTATTGTTACTAGTGATACTGGCAACAGTCTGGATCTTATTGATTTAAATAATAAATTAAACATTGGCTTTACTAAAATCAATAACGGTATCAAAATATGGCGCAAGTGACAAATCATGACTCACCATAAGTATTGCTTGTGAAGATGGATCAAACGTTTGCATAAGCTCTGTTAAAAACTTACTTGTAGATTCCACATCGAGTGCAGAGGTTGGCTCATCAGCCAAAATTAAATTTGGCCTTCCAAGTAATGCTCTAGCAACTGCAACCCTTTGTTGCTGACCAACACTAAGATTATTAACAGAACTATCTAGTACGCTTTTATCTAAACCTAATGATTCAACAAACCTTAAAGCTTCTTGATCTATATTACTTACATTCGAGCTTCTTGTTTTTGAAAACTTAACTCCTAAGGCAATGTTTTCTAATACCGAGAGAAAAGGAATTAAATTAAGAGTTTGAAAAACATAGCCAATATGATTTGCTCTTATTTTGTCTAATTCTGATGATGACATTGAAGAATACTTATTGGCTGCAAGTTCAATCTCACCATCTTGGATTTTTATAGCACCAGCAATCAAGTTTAGAAAAGTTGTTTTTCCAGAACCTGAAACGCCATTAATTAATACTTTGTCTCCAGAACTAAGACCAATATCTGGAAAATTAATGGTTTTGCCATTTTTGTATTTGTATTTTAAATTGCTAGTTTTTAATATCACAAAACAATTTTACTATCCTTAGATTTAATACGCTTAGAGTATCCCTTATTATTAATAAGCGCATCAAAGATAATAGTGTCTAAATCATCAAAATGCTCAAATGCACTAAACTCAATCTCTTTTAACGCTTTGGGGTTGTTGCATTTAAATTCGTAAGTTAGTTCAACATCTTTGTGCTCTGATTCACTTGAAACCTTGTGCAATTCTGGTGTGAATTTTGCAAGAGTGCATTTTGCATCAGCTGATAGTTTGAAAATTTCATTATGATCAGCAAATTCTTTTAGTTTTTCATTTACATTCTCAACTTCAGCAACATGATCTTCGTGTTCCTCATGTTCGTCATGACGCTCTTCATGCTTCTCATGCTCTTCATCATGTTTATCGTGATCTTCATCATGCTCTTCATGTCCAAAAAGATTTTCTAAAAAAGCAAAGAAACCTTCTTCATGTTGTTCATTATGCTCATCATCGTGCTCGTCGTGCTCATCATGCACTAATTGCACAATTGGCATCTCATAAGTTACATGCAACTGGTCATTGTTAAGAACCATATTCACATTATTAATACCATGAACATGTGATTCAGCGTGTCTATGCTCTGCTGCGTTGACAGATAAGCTAGTAATAAATAAAGAAGTTAGTATTACTTTTTGCATAATATATTTCCAATCATAAATTTAATAATTGCAATAATATACCATTAATAAAATAAAATTTGAAAATAGTGGCTAGATTTCTAGCTGCTTAATTTGTTTTAATCAAACAAAGCCTCCATCTTTAATAATGTAGTTGGCAATTGCAATACACCATGCACAGGATAATCCACTGCATCCAACACATCTACATACTTTATTTCTTTTTTCTTTGCCAATACAATGACTTTAGTATTAGGAGAATATTTAATAAGACTAACTAATAATACTTCTAGATTGGATTTATAGATACCACTATAGTTAGTACTATAAGCATAGAAAAACTCAACTACAATATATGCTGGTAGTTGCTTTTTGACTAATGAGATAGCTTTACGTATGCTATTTACCCTATGTTCTTCAAATCCCTTTTTTTGATACAAGGTACCAAAGTCTGGAAACAGCATTGATTCCACCACTGTAATAACTACAGGTTTTGCCATAGATTTTTAAATATTTAATTACTAATCAACAAGGTTTATATCTATTCCTTGTTCTAATAATTTTGTTTGTAAGGCATTGCGATATGAATTGAAATCATCATGAGTTTTATAATTTCTACCACTAACAAAACTTAATACTGCATTAAAGTGGAAGCTATACAAACGATTATCAATTTTAATGATCTTTTTGCCTTCATCAAATAAAAGCATTCCAGGCCTATAAGTTAAATTATATTTTTGCGCCAATTGTTTTGGAGTAGTTTTACTACCATCAAAATAGACAATCTCCTCTTCAGAGTCAGCATCAAAACGCACAAACAAGAACTTTTCTAGCTCTTCGCTTACATCATCCCTACTATATAGTTTTTCATGAACTGCCGCGCAACCAGCACATCTTTTATCTTCAAACAGCATAATAACAGGATCTGAAAAATCAGAAAAATCGTTAACCTTTTCTAATAAAGGGTTTGATACAAATTCATAACTTGGGTTTGCTTTACTGGCTACAAATTGATTCAGAGTCTGTGAATCAAACATGTTTTTTGCAACATACTCTACAGTATGGCCAAACAATGTAGGGTTGCGGTAGCCATTAGTTCTAAATACTTGCTTACCTTCTCTGTTTAAAAACACAATAGTTGGCGTATATTTAACCTCAAGCATCTGAGCAAGCTCCTTCTCACTCATTGCTTCGCCATCAGGCATAGTAATCTCTCTACCACCCTTAATATTTACTGCAATTACAGAAAAGTTGTCTTTAATGAAATCTTGATTATTACCGCTTTTGAAGTTTTGCATTAGCATTGCATCACAATAAGGGCATCCATCTAAATGGAAAAATAGCAATACCTTTTTCTCTTCATCTCCAGCCTCTTCAACATCATCACCAATATCTAAAAAACTTTCAGTAAACCATGATGGTGTTTCATATTGAGCTCCGCCAAGTACCTTTCCTGGCTCTACTTGCGCATAGCTAGATGATATTAATATAAAAAATATTATTAATGATTTAAAAAGTTGTTGCATTTTGACTCTCCCCGATAGCTACTAAATTTTATCTTTGAGTAAATAATAAACTATCAACACCAAAACAGCAAGTATTAATAATTCAAATAAAAACACACTTATTCATTAATCGAATAACAAGCAACTCCACCTTTTTGCGATCCTGCTGCAAACATACATCTAACATTTGGATTATCAGCCGGCACCCACTCATATACACGAATATTCCAGCCTGCAGTTTCTATCAAATACTCAGAACTTGGTTTAACAGTTTGTGCACCCATAGTAGTCATTTTTTCCCAAAGTCCAGCCTGGGTTGATAATGACACAACTGATACTAAAAAAAGCGTTATTAATTTGGTATTCATTATTATCTCCTATATATTTTTAAATAAATTAACGCATGCTGCGCTGTTTTTTAACAAGCTCATAAGCACTAATAATCTCCTGAGTCTTTTCTTTAGCAATCGTCATCATCTCTTCGGGCAAACCCTTAGCAACTAATTTATCTGGATGATGTTGAGCTAGCAATCTACGATAGGCGCGCTTTAGTTCTTTATCTGTTGCATTTTTATCCACGCCCAATACAGCGTATGCATCATCAGTTGTTAGTTGGTTTGAGTTATGACTAGCAGCTGCAAATTGCTGAATCAAACTCTCTAACTCATGAAGCGGAAAATGTAGTTTCTGAGCAATGTATTTCAAAACGTCGTGCTCTTTAGAATCTA
>CAYOFV010000052.1:0-5651 GCA_964403565.1 uncultured Piscirickettsiaceae bacterium
ATATCGGCATGGGCTGTCAGGTAAATAAGGATATACCAGCATATCTTGTAGCATCTGGAATTCCTACTAGAGTTAGAAGTATTAATGCTGAGGGTATGCGCAGACGAGGATTTTCTTCCAGCGCTATTGCCTCTATTAAACGTGCATTTAAAGTTGTATATAGAGAGTCTCAAGGGCAGTTGCTTGATCATTCTCTTAACGATCTTATAAAATCTGAAGCAGACTCACCTGAAGTTATGCAATTTGTTAAATGTATTCGCAGCTCAAAAGTTGGTATTATGCGCGGACCTACTGAAGACTAATTAATTTCTAATGAGTAAATCCTTTTTAAAGTCAAGCTCTATTGTTACGAGCATGACTTTTTTATCAAGGATTTTAGGCCTTGTTCGAGACTATTTTATTGCAAGATATTTTGGCGCAAACTCTCTAACTGATGCCTTTTTAGTTGCATTTAGGATTCCTAATTTTTTACGTAGACTATTTGGAGAGGGTGCTTTTTCTCAAGCGTTTGTTCCAATATTAGCCGATGCTAAATCAAATAACAATGAACAAGAGATTCAAGATGTTATTAACCATATTGGTACAAAGTTTCTAAAAATATTAATAATTATTACCCTTGTCGCAGTAATTGCAGCCCCAATTCTAATTTTTATGTTTGCCTGGGGGTTTTATTTTAACGAGGATAAAACTCAATTTTATCTAGCATCGGATATGTTAAGAATTACTTTTCCATATTTGTTACTAATATCTCTTACAGCTTTTTCTGGTTCAATCTTAAATACGTACAATAAATTTGCAGTGCCTGCTTTTACCCCTGTACTTTTAAATATATCAATGATATTTTGTGCTGTATTTTTATCAGAATATCTTGAACAGCCTATTATGGCGCTCGCTTGGGGTGTGTTTATCGGCGGTATTTTACAACTTGGTTTTCAAATACCATTTTTATTAAAAATAAATAAAATTCCTAAAATTGTAAAAGGAACTCATCCTGCAGTAAATACTCTAAAAAAACGTATGCTGCCTGCTCTTTTTGGGGTTTCGGTATCTCAAATTAACTTACTTATAGATACGATGATAGCATCTGTTCTTGTAAGTGGTAGTGTGTCATATCTTTATTACTCCGACAGGCTTTTAGAACTACCTTTAGCACTTATTGGTATCGCTCTAGCCACTGTAGCACTTGCAAAATTAAGTAAATATTTTGCCAATAATGATGAAACAAAATTTAACAACACGGTTAACTACGCTTTAAAAATTGGAATTCTTCTTGGCCTTCCAGCTTGTTTTGGTTTGGTTATATTGGCCGAAGAATTAATAATTACACTATTTCAATATGATCAATTTGATGCCTTTGCAGCTCACAATTCGTCATTAAGTTTAATTGCATACGGTTCTGGTCTGCTTGCATTTATTATGGTTAAAGTTTTGTCTCCAGTTTTTTTATCTAGAGGTGATACCAAAACTCCAGTTAAAGTTGGAGTTATTGCAATGCTAAGCAACATTGGTTTTAACGTAATTTTGGCCTACTATTTCTCACACGTTGGTCTAGCTATAGCAACAAGCATTTCAGCATTTATAAATGCAACCCTTTTATATTATTATCTAAAAAAACAAAATATTTTTACCGTTGACAACTCAGTTAAACAAATTTTTCTAAAGGCCTTAGCCTCAAGCTTTATAATGGTGTTTTTTATTTTCATGATAAATCAAGATGTGAATTATTATCTTGATGCGGATGTTTTTAACAGAGTTTTTAATATAAGTTTAGTTATTATATTTTCAGCTGCTGTTTATTTTTTATCCTTAAAATTATTTAAAATCAATATTAACAAATTATGAATAAAGTAAAGTGTATTAAACTTAATGAAGAATTGGAAGGCTTGGATCGCGCGCCATATCCTGGAGAGCTTGGTAAAAGAATTCTGGCCAATGTCTCTAAGCAAGCATGGCAAATGTGGCTTGATCATCAAACCATGTTAATTAATGAAAACAACCTTTCAATGATGGATTCAGAAGCGCAAAAATACCTAAAAGAACAAATGGATAAATACTTTTTTTCTAGCGAAGGTGCAGATAAGATTGAGGGCTATACTCCACAAAGTTAATGGCAAATCTATTTATCATCGCTGCTCCATCTGGTTGTGGCAAAACATCACTTGTAAAAGCCTTACTTGAAAAAGTAAATAATTTAACAGTATCCACATCACACACAACTAGAGATCCAAGACCTGGAGAAATTAACGGTAAAAACTATTTCTTCATATCAAAATCTGAATTTAATGAAATTAATGCTAAAAATGGCTTTTTAGAGTCTGCACAAGTTTTTGATAATTTTTACGGAACCGCAAAACAAACCGTAGTTGATCTACTTGATAAAGATATAGATGTAATATTAGAAATTGATTGGCAAGGTGCTAGACAAATTAAGAAAATTTTTACAGATTCTATTGGTATTTTTATCCTACCTCCAAGTGAGGGGGAATTAAGAAACAGACTTAATAACAGAGGTCAAGACAGCGATGAAATTATCAGCAGACGTATGCACGATGCGGTTAATGAAATGCAGCATTATGACGAATTTGACTATTTAGTTATTAACGATGAATTTAATATTGCATTAAATAATTTAGAAACTATTATCTTGTCCCAAAGGCTGTCGATTAAAGAACAATCAATAAAACATGCAAGTTTGCTTAAATCTTTGATTTAACATATAATATCAGTCCGTTTTAATATTAAATACAGTTAATAATTAATGAGTAGCGAATTCGCCCTACCAATAAATACAAACTCTACTAGTTTAGAGGTACAAAAGTATCCTCCAATACTTACTCAGGAAGAGGAGTATGAATTAGCAGTTAAATTATATGAAGATCACGATCTTGATGCTGCTAGAAAACTTGTACTATCGCACATGCGCTTCGTTGCATTTATTGCCCATGGCTACAAAGGATACGGTTTAGAGCAATCTGATCTTATTCAAGAAGGTACTATTGGACTTATGAAGGCGGTAAAAAAATTCAATCCGTATAAAAAAGTACGTCTAGCCTCATTTGCAGTTTATTGGATTAGAGCTGAAATTCATGAATTTATTTTCAAAAATTGGAAAATTGTTAAAGTTGCCACTACAAAGGCACAACGTAAGTTATTTTTTAAGCTTAAACAAGCCAAAGCTCATATTTATCAATCTTTAAATAATGATCAGGCAGATAAAATTGCACAAGATCTTGGAGTTAAGCGTAAAGACGTTCTAGAGATGGAATCACGCCTGCAATTTAATGACGTGGCTTTTGAGATAAACGATGACGAAGACTCTTCTGCTCCAGAGCTTTACTTAACTGACAATAACACCCAAACTCCAGAGCAATTATTACTTACAGATGATAGTAATAAAAACCAACAACAAAGTCTATACAAGGCTCTTTCTTCTTTAGATGAAAGAAGTTTAGATATTTTACAATCTAGATACTTGAAAGAAGAAAAATCGACCCTACATACTTTAGCAGACAAGTATGGCGTTTCTGCAGAAAGGGTTCGTCAGCTTGAAAAGAAAGCGATGCAAAAACTTAAAGAAAGCTTAAAAAACCAAGACCTTTAAGAACAGTTTAAAAACGCTTTAATTAATTACCTTTTAATTAAAAGGTATTTTTTATTTATTAATAGGAGAAAAAATGAACATTCGTCCCCTTCACGATCGTGTGATTGTTCGTAGAACAGAAGAAGAAAAAACTACCGCTAGCGGTCTTATCATTCCTGATTCAGCCACTGAAAAACCATCTAAAGGTGAAATTGTTGCCGCTGGTAATGGCAGAGTTAACGATAGTGGCGATACTGTCGCACTAGATGTAAAAGTAGGTGATCAAGTATTGTTTGGTCAATATGCCGGCACTGAAGTTAAAGTTGACGGTGAAGCGCTATTAGTTATGCGCGAAGAAGATATTGTTGCAGTTATTGAATAAAGGAGATTAGTATGTCAGCAAAAGATGTAAAGTTTGGCTCAGAAGCCAGAAATTTAATGTTAGATGGTGTTAACACTCTAGCAAATGCAGTTAAAGTAACATTAGGCCCTAAGGGTAGAAATGTTGTACTAGATAAATCATTTGGTGCACCTGCAATCACTAAAGATGGTGTATCTGTAGCACAAGAAATTACTCTAGAAGGTAAATTCGAAAATATGGGCGCACAAATGGTTAAAGAAGTTGCTTCAAAAACTAACGATATTGCTGGTGATGGCACAACAACAGCCACAGTACTGGCTCAATCTTTAGTAACTGAAGGTGTTAAATCAGTCGCTGCAGGAATGAATCCTATGGATCTTAAACGTGGTATTGATAAAGCAACTGATACTGCAGTTAAAGCACTACAAAAACTTTCACAAACATGTGATGACTCTAAAGCAATCGCACAAGTAGGTACAATTTCAGCTAACTCTGATGCCAGTGTTGGTGATATTATTGCTGAAGCAATGGATAGAGTTGGTAAAGCAGGTGTAATTACCGTTGAAGAAGGCTCAGGTTTGGAAAATGAACTTGATGTAGTAGAAGGTATGCAGTTTGATCGTGGTTACCTATCGCCTTATTTTGTAAATAATCAAGAAGCAATGACAGCTGATCTTGAATCTCCTTTGGTATTACTACACGATAGTAAAATTTCTAATATTCGTGATTTATTACCAACATTAGAAGCAGTACAAAAATCAGGTAAGCCATTGTTAATTATTGCTGAAGATATCGAAGGTGAAGCCTTGGCAACTTTAGTTGTTAATAATATGCGTGGCATTGTTAAAGTAGCTGCAGTTAAAGCACCTGGTTTTGGTGATCGTCGTAAGGCTATTTTAGAAGATTTAGCAATCCTAACAGGTGCTGTGGTTATCTCTGAAGAAGTTGGTTTATCTCTAGAAGGTGTTACTGAAGAGCATTTAGGTACTGCAAAACGTATTGAAATTGGCAAAGAAAACACAGTTGTTGTTGATGGTGCTGGTGATAAGAAAAATATCGAAGGCCGTATCGCTCAAATTAAAGCACAAATTGAAACAACCACATCAGATTACGATAAGGAAAAATTACTTGAACGTTTAGCTAAGCTTTCAGGTGGTGTTGCAGTTATTAAAGTAGGTGCTGCTACTGAAGTTGCGATGAAAGAAAAGAAAGACCGTGTTGATGACGCACTTCATGCAACGCGTGCTGCTGTTGAAGAAGGTGTTGTACCTGGTGGCGGTGTTGCATTAGTTCGCGCAATCAAGGCACTATCAAAATTAAAAGGTGATAATCATGACCAAAATATCGGCATTGATATTATCAAGCGTGCGATGGAAGCACCTCTTAGACAAATTGTTACTAATGGTGGTGGTGAAGCATCTGTTGTTCTAAACGAAGTTGCTAATGGCAAAGACAACTATGGTTACAATGCAGCTACAGAAGAGTATGGCGATATGCTTAAGATGGGTATCTTAGATCCAACAAAAGTTGTTCGTGCGGCACTACAACATGCAGCAAGTATTTCAGGTCTAATGATTACTACTGAGGCTATGATTACTGATGTTCCTCAAGATGCAGCTCCTGCTGCTCCTATGCCTGATATGGGTGGTATGGGTGGTATGGGTGGCATGATGTAAGAACCCCCTGTATAAAAGCTAAAAAAGCCCCATT
>CAYOFV010000053.1:0-3686 GCA_964403565.1 uncultured Piscirickettsiaceae bacterium
TGGGAAAAATTCCAGACAGTGTTAAAAACCAAGTAATGGGTAGTGTAGAGACTAAAAAAATGGTAGCAATTATCAACTCTATGACTCCTAAAGAACGCACTCATGTTAAGTTAATCAAAGGTTCAAGAAAAAACCGTATCGCTCGTGGATCTGGCACATCGCCTCAAGATGTTAATAAGCTTATTAAACAATTTGAGAAGATGCAAAAGCAAATGAAAAAGATGGGTGGCGGCAAGATGCAAAAAATGATGGCTAAAATGCAACAAATGCAAGATAGTGGTCAAGCTCCAGGTGGCATGCCTGACTTATCTAAACTTAAATTGCCTGGCATGGGTGGTGGCAACAAGTTCCCTTTTTAGTTTTAAAAGCTTTTTTTAACCCTTTTTCAAAATCTTTTATTTTCTCGCTGAGGTTTTATTGCCTTTCTATTTATTTAGAAGGGTGACCGAAAGATAGCACTCCTTAAAAAAAATAATCTCAATCTTTTTTTCATTCACACCCACACCGGGTGTGGGTGTGAATCTAATTTCATTGCACTAAATCTTAAAACTCACTACGTTAGAAAAGTTAAGGTTTTTAATGCTTCTATAAGAATAATTATGGCAATATTGGCTATTGTTTTCCATTATCTTTATTAATACTATTTTTTGATTTTTCTTCAATATAAAAAAATAGAATTAGGTTGGTACTTTTTTTAAAATATTGGAAATAATCAAAATCAAGCTAAAGTAATTAATAAAAAATACTTAAAAACCTTTAAAACTTCATTTTTAGACTAAAAATAACCAGCTTTTGGTTTGTTTTTAGCGAAATAGGCTTTGCCTATTGTAAGAAGGTAAAAATTTCGGAAATTTTGTAAATGGCTTAATTTTGCCGTAGTTTTGAAATAACAAGTATTTTTTTATTCTGCTAGGCGTTTATTTAAACGAGCGCTGGAGCATAGTAAATCTATGTGACGAGCGAGTGCAATAAATAACACAGCAGAAAGGAAAAAGACGCTGTTAGTTTATACGGTAACGGGCAGATTGCGCATGCGCTTGCAACCCCTCACCATCAGCAAGTGTTGCAGCAATATCCCCCAAAGTATTAGCACCTTCGCTAGATACCATAATTAAAGAAGATTTCTTTTGGAAATCATATACTCCAAGTGGAGATGAGAATCTTGCGGTTCCTGATGTTGGTAACACATGGTTAGGTCCAGCGCAATAGTCGCCTAAAGATTCACAAGTGTGTCTACCCATAAAGATTGCACCAGCATGTTTAATACCATCAAGAATAGCTTCTGGATCTTCAACTGAAAGCTCTAAATGTTCAGGAGCAATACGATTTGATATTTCTAATGCTTCATCCATATCTTGAGTTTGAATAAGCGCTCCGCGATCTTTAAGAGCGGTAGAGATGATTTCATTACGTGGCATTGTAGGTAGTAGCTTATCAATGCTTTTTTCCACTTCTGCAATAAAATCCTTATCTGGGCAAAGTAGAATAGATTGTGCATCTTCATCATGCTCAGCTTGAGAGAATAAATCCATTGCAATCCAATCAGGGTTGGTTTTACCATCGCAAATAATTAGAATTTCACTTGGCCCTGCAATCATATCAATACCAACTTGACCAAATACAACGCGTTTAGCTGTTGCAACATAGATATTTCCAGGTCCTACAATTTTATCTACCTGATCAATAGTTTGAGTGCCATATGCAAGTGCGGCAACTGCTTGTGCACCACCAACGGTAAATACTTTATCTACTCCAGAAATATAAGCTGCAGCAAGTACTAACTGGTTAGTAACTCCACCCGGAGTTGGGACTACCATTATCAAATCTTCAACACCAGCAACTTTTGCAGGAATTGCATTCATAAGTACAGAAGAAGGGTATGCAGCTTTGCCACCTGGAACATATAAACCAACTTTATCAAGTGGGGTAACTTTTTGTCCAAGCATAGTTCCATCGTCTTCTTTGTAAGTCCAAGTTTCTTGCACTTGCTTCTCATGATAATTACGAACTCTGTCTGCAGCAATTTTAAGAGCATTTTGCTCTTTTGCACTTAATGTATCAAACGCTTCTTTAAGTTTGGATTTATCAATAGTAAGTTCAGACATGTTATTTGCCTGCATATTATCAAACTTGTTGGTGTATTCAATAAGCGCACTATCACCATTTGCACGAATATTTGCTATAACATCGTCAACAGTTTTAGCAACATCAGCATTAGACACACTTTCCCATGCTAGAAGTTCATCTAATTTAGAATTAAAATCATCAGAAGTTGAGTTTAACTTGCTAATCATAAATTATCCTTAATACTATTCATCCAAGATTTAATTTGGGTATTTTTTGTTTTGTAAGAAGCGGCATTTGCAACCAATCTTGAAGATATGTCTTCAATGTGTTCAAGAGGCTTAAGGCCATTAGCTTTTAATGTGTTACCAGTATCTACTAGATCAACAATGCAATCAGCCAGACCAACTACAGGGGCAAGCTCCATTGCGCCATATAGTTTAATAATTTCACAAGATTGTCCTTGCTGCTGAAAATATTTTTTTGTAGAATTTACATATTTTGTAGCAACTTTTAAAGTTGATTTGTCTAGATTGTTACTTGATTTTGCAGCTACCATTAGCTTGCATTTGGCAATACCAAGGTCAAGAAGCTCAAATAAACCATTGGCTCCGTGTTCTAAAAGTACATCCTTTCCTGCAATACCAATATCAGCAGCACCGTGTTGCACAAATACAGGAACATCAGTTGCACGAATTATAATAACCTTAACATCGTCAAGATTAGTATCAAGAATAAGCTTGCGTGAATTTAACTCTTCATCAGTAATACTTAACCCGGCCTTTTTTAACAAAGGTAGTGTTTGCTCAAGTATTCTGCCTTTAGATAATGCAATAGTTAACATAATTAATCCTGAACTCTCTCTATATCTGCACCCAGAAGTTTTAATTTTTCTTCAATGGTTTCATAACCACGGTCAAGGTGATATACACGCTCAATAGTAGTTGTACCTTTTGCTGCAAGCCCTGCAAGAACTAATGATGCTGATGCACGTAAGTCAGTTGCCATAAGGTTTGCGCCAGAAAGAGATTTTACACCTTTACAAACAACAGTGTTGCCTTCAAGAGTAAGCTCTGCACCCATGCGTGAAAGCTCTGGAATATGCATAAAACGATTTTCAAAAATTGTTTCAGTAATAGTGCTACTACCATCTGCTATGGTATTAAGGGCAGTAAACTGAGCTTGCATATCTGTTGGGAAATTTGGATAAGTGTTGGTTTTAATATTTACAGCTTTTGGTCGCTTGCCACCGGTATCCAATGAAATGGAGTTATCAGTAGTTGTAATTTTAGACCCTGAATCTTTAAGCTTTTTAATGATAGATGCCATTGATTTTGGTCTAACATTTTTTAAAGTTATACTACCTTTAGTAATTGCTGCAGCTATAAGATAAGTACCAGCTTCAATTCTATCTGGACATACTGAATAATTAACACCAGTTAGTGAATCTACCCCACTTATTACAATAGTTGAAGTTCCTGTACCAGTAATTTTTGCTCCCATCTCTATAAGGCAGTTTGCTAAATCAACAATTTCTGGCTCTTGAGCAGCGTTGTGTATAGTAGTGGTTCCACTAGCAATAGTGGCTGCCATAAGAATATTTTCAGTTGCTGTTACAGATA
>CAYOFV010000053.1:3786-5571 GCA_964403565.1 uncultured Piscirickettsiaceae bacterium
GTTCCACTAGCAATAGTGGCTGCCATAAGAATATTTTCAGTTGCTGTTACAGATACTTGGTCAAAATAAACATCGTTGCCAATTAGACCATTGCAAGATGCATAGATATAGCCATTTTTAACTTCAATATCAGCGCCAAGATCTTTAAGTGCTTTTAAGTGTAGGTTAACAGGGCGCGAACCAATTGCACAACCTCCAGGTAGAGATACTTTTGCTTCGCCATATTTTGCAAGCATTGGGCCAAGAGCAAGAATAGAGGCTCGCATAGTTTTCACTAAGTCGTAATCAGCTTCTAATTTTGTAAGTTTTGAAGAGTCAATAAAAATAGAATTATCAGACTCTAGTATAAATTCAGCACCCATGTCCATTAATAGTCTTAGGGTGGTGGATACATCGCTTAAATGCGGAGTGTTGTTAAGAATAACTGGAGAGTCAGCCAGGATTGAGGCAAATAGTATTGGTAAGGCTGAGTTTTTACTTCCGGCAATATTTATTGATCCACTTAACGGCTTCTCGCCATTAATAGTTAATTTGTACATTATTTTTTATTAGCCTTGTCAAGCTTGCGCTTAGATCTTTTTATTAAAGCGTCAATGCCTTTGCGTTTAATATATGAATTAAATTGAGCCTTGTAATTTTTTACAACACTAACGCCAGAAAAGACAACGTCATACACACTCCAACTATTGAGTCTAATCATCTTAAGAGATATTACAAAAGGCTCTTTAGCATTGTTTATGCTGATTACTAGTTTAACAATTGCTTTGTTGTCTTTACGTTTTATTTTAGGATCAACCGAGATTTGTACAGAGTCTATATCTTTATAACTTGAAAGGATTCCAACATAATCTCTAATTAAAGATTCTGTTATATAGTGCTGAAAGAATTTTTTTTGTTGAACGCTAAGTCCGTCCCAGTGCTTACTTAATGCAATTTTGGTTGATACGCCCATTGCAATGTTAGGTAGTAATTTAAGGCGAATTAACCCCTCAACATTTTCTGGGGTAGCTTTATTTTGTTTTTTTAATTCTTTTAAAGAAGTTAAGGCATCCACCATAATGTTAAGAGCTGCTGAACTTGGTGGGTCAATAATATCTACAATTTGTTTATCTAGATTTTCTATGCCAGGAACTTTATTACTAGCTAAAGCAATATTAGTAGATAGAATAGATAATATAATTATTAAGTGTTTAAACATAATCATCGTTCATAAAATATACCTCGTTATTTTACCTTTTTTGTGTAGTTATTTAAACCTATGAATATTAAAGATAAACTTAAAGATCTAACTAGTTATCCTGGCGTTTATCAAATGCTAGATAAAGCTGGTCAGGTTATTTATGTAGGTAAAGCTAAAAATTTAAAAAAAAGAGTTTCAAGTTATTTTGCAAAAAACCACAATGACAATAAAACTAAGGCTTTAGTTGCCAATATCAAAGATTTTAAAATTGTTGTTACCAATACAGAAACCCAGGCTCTTTTATTAGAGAATGAGTTGATAAAACAACACCATCCAAGATACAACATCCTGCTTAAGGATGCCAAAAGCTACCCATATATTTTTCTTACTAATGACAAACACCCAAGGGTTGGTTTTTATCGAGGTAATAAAAATAAAAATTATAAGTATTTTGGACCTTATCCTTCGGCGCATATTGTTAGAGATTCTTTGTCTTTAATGAAAAAAATCTTTAAAGTTCGCCAATGTACAAATAGTATTTATAAATCAAGATCAAGGCCTTGTTTAGAATATCAAATAAATCTTTGCTCTGCACCATGTGTTAA
>CAYOFV010000054.1:0-5311 GCA_964403565.1 uncultured Piscirickettsiaceae bacterium
ACAATAAAAAAGCGCCTTGCGGCGCTTTCTTATAAATAATACTGTTTGGTATTACGCTGTTTCGATTGAAACATACTGACGATTAAATTTGCCTTTCTTAGCAAATACAACTTTACCATCTGCTGTTGCAAATAAAGTGTCATCCTTACCTTTACGAACATTTGTTCCTGGGTGAAATTTAGTACCTCTTTGACGCACTAGAATATTACCCGCTAAAACTGCTTGACCACCAAAACGCTTAACACCTAATCGTTTTGATACGGAATCTCTACCATTATTAGTACTACCGCCTGCTTTTTTGTGAGCCATTGTTTTCTCCTAGATTATGCTTTAATTTTACCGATTTGAATCTCAGTAAACAACTGACGATGACCTTGACGCTTCATTGAGTGCTTACGACGACGGAACTTGATAATATTTACCTTTTTACCTTTGCCTTGCGCTACAACTTTAGCCTCTACTGATGCTTTAGCAACTGTAGGCGCACCTACTTGAACATTGTCGCCATCAGCAACCATTAGTACTTCTTTAAAAGTTACTTTTTTGCCAATTTCAGTTTCTAATTTTTCAACTTTTAAGGTGTCGCCCTCTTCTACTCTGTATTGCTTGCCACCTGTTTTAATAACTGCGTACATAATATTAATCAAATATGTAAATCAAAAAAGAAGCAATTATACCCAAAGCGCTTTGAGATTGAAAGTAAGTTTTAAGTATAATTACTATTTTTTTAACTATAAGAAAAGCAAATGATTATTTTAGAAACAAACATGGGTAATATCTGTATTAATATTGACGAGGATAAAGCTCCAATTACTGCGAAAAACTTTATTGATTATGTGGAAGATAGTTTTTTCGATGGCACAATTTTTCACCGAGTAATTAAAAACTTTATGATTCAAGGTGGTGGATTTACCGAAGACATGAGTCAAAAACCAACTAAAGCAGAAATTGAAAATGAAGCTGACAATGGTTTAAAAAATGTAAAGTACTCAATTGCTATGGCACGTACTATGGCTCCACACTCAGCAAGTTCACAATTTTTTATTAATACTGCTGATAATGGCTTTTTAGACTATCCTGGGCAAGACGGATGGGGTTATTGTGTATTTGGTGAAGTTATTGATGGTCAAGACGTGGTTGATAAAATTGGACTTGTTGATACTGGCAATCGTGCAGGGCATGCTGACGTTCCAAATGATAATGTAGTTATTGTTAAAGCCTACATCCAATAATTTATGACTACTTCGCTAATCATAGCGGATCTCCACCTCATAGCAAATGAGGTGGAAAAAAACCAACTATTTGCAAAATTCTGCTCAGAAGTTGCACCAAAATACGATCAGCTTATTATCCTAGGCGATCTCTTTAATACTTGGATTGGTGATGACATCTCTATAGATAATTATCAAGATATTGTTAAATCTTTAAAAATACTTAGCAACACAACTAAGATTAAAATCATTACTGGAAATAGAGATTTTCTAATCGGTAAAGAGTTTGCCAAACAAACTGGTAGTGAGCTTATTTATACACCTTATCTGCTTGAAACAAAATCTAAAGATTATTTGTTAACTCATGGTGACGAGTTGTGCACTGATGATGAAGACTATCAACAGCTTAAATCAATACTACAACACCCTATTACTAAATATATATTTCTACACTTACCGAGAAAATTACGTATAAAAATCAGTGGCGGACTACGCAATAAAAGTGTTGAAGCTCAAAGATATAAAACACGTGAAATTATGGATGTTAATCCTGATGCGGTCAACAAACTAATGCAAAAATATCCTAAGGCTGATTTAATTCATGGCCATACTCACAAACAAAATATTCATGCTGGAGAAAAATACAATAGGTATGTTTTAGGAGATTGGAGTTCTAACAAGGGTAGCGCTATAGCAATTAGCGATAAACTAGACTATCTTGAAATTAGCTAACCTTTCAACTAAATCAACACTTGTAACTTTTAGTTGGATTTGAGAATCTAATTCAGGAATTTCTTTCATTTTTATCTGCGTCATCATTCCTAATTCTGGCAACATAAACAGAACCTTATCCTTATAAACATCTACTACAGTGCCAGTTCCAGTCCAATCTGGATTTTGCTGAAGATATAGACACTTGTAATGATCATTACTAGAGCGAATAGTTTTGCCGATACTTGGTTGTGCTGCATTATTTATACCGATCAACTCTTTAACTCTGTCTTTACTTAAGGTTGGCTGATTGTTTATAAATAAAGTTAGTTGCTGGTGCGCAAGTAAATCTAAATACCTTCTAAGTGGCGAGGTTATGCGAATATATCCCATAAGACCTAAGCCATAATGCAGTAGTGGTTTAGTTGATATAGCTGAGCGCTTAAAACTTTTAGTTGCTTTAAACGATTCAGACAAGGTTAGGGATTTTTTCCTCTCTAATATTTCGTCAGTAAACTCACCTTCGTCTTGAATAGCATATGGCATAACAATATCATTATCTTGGGCAAATTTACCCGCTGCTCGCCCTGCCATAACCATTAATTCTGCAACTAATTCACGACTAGCACTAGAAGATTGCTGAAAAATCTCCACTTTATTGTCAATTAATCTAACACTTACATTGGGTAAATCAAGACTTATAGCTCCATTTTTATCACGATAGGCTAAATGGTTATTGGCTATATCATTTAATTTTTTAAGATCGTTATTGGCACTTATCAAACCATCCGCTTCTAGATAAGTAAGTTTACTAACTTTAATTTTAGATTTAATAATTTCGATATTATTAATCTCACCATCATCATATATAAAACCAATTGACAATGCGCTAGATGTGTTACTCATACCTAATGCACAATTATTAGTAACGCTAATTGGCAACATATGCAAAATTTGGTCAGGCAAATATAGGTTGGACGCTCTCTCTAATGCGTATTCATCTAGCTCTGATCCACTATTAACTACAGTCGCAACATCTGCAATATGAATCCAAACTTTATCGCCATCAATACTTATTGCATCATCAGCATCGTTTGACCCTTCATTGTCAATTGCATAACTAGCAATATTAGTTAAATCAACTCTATCAACATCTGGGGTTTTTATGTTCATATCTTCATCTGCTGAGATCTTAAATCTAGCTGGATAAGGATTAAACTCAGGAGTTAAATATTTAAGCTTTAATAGTAATTTATATGCTGATTCTGGAGTGTTTTCAATCTTTAATGCGGATAATACTTTAGAATGTTTTGATTGATTTAATGCTACTTTTTCAATCTCTTTTATATGTGGCACATCTTCCTTGGTAAAGGTATTATTTTTAATATTTTCTATACAACTTTCAAGTAATTTAGCTTCTAATTCTTCTTGATCACGCTTAGCCTGAATCGATTCAACTTGCGAAGTTGGTCGTACGAATATCTTATCTTTTTGCCAATAAAAATAAAGACCATCCTCTACTAGTTGATACGTACACCAAGAATTTTGCGGATTGTAATCATTAAAAAGCCACTCAGTTATCTCCTTGAGAGATAATGAATCCTCCTGAAACTCTTGCAGAATAGAAACATCTGCTTCTATACAAGAATCATTTACTCTTGAAAAATCAGGGTGTAAATAGCGAAAATCTTTCTCACGCACTTTGCGCGTAGAGCCATCGGCAAATTCTAAATCGAATTTATGCGTGGTTTGCCCAATAATACGAGCAGGCTTGCCCTTGTAGGCAACCAGTGAATCAATCAATTTTTATTAAAGGTTAATCTAGAGTTTCTTGATAACTTTCAGCATCCATCAAGTCGTCAATACTATCAGCCTTGAATTTAACCAACCAACCATCGTCATAACAACTTGAGTTAACCAACTCTGGCTCATCCTCTAATGCTTCGTTAGCTTCCACAATCTCTAAATCAGCAGGAGCGTATACCCCACTTGCAGCTTTAACAGACTCAACAACACAAAATTCATCTTCTTGAGATGCTTCATCGCCTTCGCCTGGTAATTCTACAAATACCATATCACCCAATTGTGCTTGTGCATGATCAGTAATACCCATGGTGTATGTGCCATCACCATTGTCTAAAATCCATTCGTGGGTTTCGGTGTATTGTCTATCATCTCTTACTTCACTCATATCCCTTTACTGCTTCTTTTACTTTTCTGCTGTGTTAAATTTTTAAAATATTTAGTCATGTAGGTTTGCTACACTCCCTGCATATTTTAAAAATTTGCCTTGCACAAAAGCAAAATATTTGCAAACTCCTATTTAATAAAAATATTTTTTAAACTAATACTTTGCCATTTCTTACAAATGGCGGTTTGACTATTTTAGCCGAAAGTAATTTATTACGCATTTCAATCTCGCAAGATCCAGTAGTACCCATAGGTACACTAGCAAGTGCGATGGCCTTGCTCATAGTTGGTGAGAATGTTCCAGAGGTTATCTCCCCATCACCCAAACTAGTAACAACTCTTTGGTGATTGCGAATTACACCTTTGCCTTCAAGCACAAGCCCGACAATAGTTTTTTTAACTCCATCATCACGCAGCTTTTCTAACGCCTTACGACCAACAAAATCTCTGTTATTATCATTTAGATCTACTGTCCAAGTTAATGCAGCCTCAAGTGGTGATGTTTCTTCATTCATCTCTGAACCATATAAACTCATACCTGCTTCTAAACGCAAAGTGTCACGCGCACCTAATCCACAAGGTGTGACTTGCGCATCAATTAACATTTTCCAGGTAAATTCAGCAGATTTCTCAGGTAGCATAATCTCAAAACCATCCTCACCAGTATAGCCAGTACGTGCAACAAACAACTCGCCTAAACTTGCTGCATTAAATGGCTTTAACTCACCAGCAATATCTTCAACGCCAGGTATTGCATCATAAACTTTCTCTCTTGCATTTGGGCCTTGTACGGCGATCATAGCTAAATCAAGTTTAGGATCAACTTCTACATTAAACTCTCCAACTTGAGAATTAATCCAAGCAATATCTTTTTCTGTAGTTCCAGCATTAATAACCATACGATAGTATTTGTCATCAATATAGTAAACAATTAAATCATCTACCACGCCACCTTTATCGTTAAGCATACAACTATAAAGAGCCTTGCCTTTATCTTTAAGTTTTGCAATATCATTCGCGATTAAAACTCGCAAAAAAGCTTTAGCATCAATACCCTTAAAATCAACCACACTCATATGTGACACATCAAACATTCCAGCATCTTCACGAACAATATTATGCTCTTGGATTTGCGATCCATAGTTAAGTGGCATCTCCCATCCGCCAAAATCAACCATTTTCCCACCAGCGTCTACATG
>CAYOFV010000055.1:0-5282 GCA_964403565.1 uncultured Piscirickettsiaceae bacterium
ATGATTTAATCGTCATCAATAATTTTGGTATCAACTTGCAGGTGATTTATTTTTGCAAACGATAGAATTCTTTCGTAAGTAACAGGACAAGCGTATTTTAATTCGTCATCAAATTCAACATATTTGATGCCATTATCTCTACCTACTTTAAGATGGCCGTTATAGCGTTTTAGTTGTTCTGGCTGGATACAAACAAGTCTTTCAGTCCAATCACTTGGCCTGAATTTTTGTCCATCTGGTGTTACACCTGAAACTTTGTGGCGAATTGCCGACATTATTCTCCCCAAAATAATGGTGGAGGGATAGGGATTTGAACCCTAGAAGGAGATTAATCCTTGCCGGTTTTCAAGACCGGTGCATTCAGCCGCTCTGCCATCCCTCCGATAGGTGTGTATGATACAGTCAGTTCAAGCAATAGTAAATAGATTTTTTGCATAATTTAGCTTTTAAAGTTGATAATTTTTGAGTATAATTCTCCCTTTTAGATTTTTAAGTAGGTAATAGTTATGGCAAAGGTATGTCAAGTAACTGGTAAGCGCCCAATTAGTGGTAACAATGTATCACACGCGCACAATAAAACACGTCGTCGTTTTTATCCAAATCTACATACACATCGTTTTTGGGTAGAGAGTGAAAACCGTTTTGTAAAGCTTAAGCTATCTGCAAAAGGTTTACGTATTATCGATAAAAAAGGCATTGATTCAGTTTTGGCTGAAATTCGTTCTCGTGGTGAGAAAGTTTAAGGAGTATTAAGATGAGAGAAAAGATTAAATTAGTATCGTCAGCTGACACAGGTCATTTTTATACTGCTACTAAGAACAAAAGACTTCACCCAGAAAAAGTTGAGGTTAAGAAGTTTGATCCGGTAGTTAGAAAACACGTAATGTATAAAGAAGCTAAGATTAAATAATTACTTCTAAATAAATTACAATAAAAAAGCCGCTTTTAGCGGCTTTTTTATTGACTGCTTTTTATTAAATATTTTCCAAATCAAGTTTATTTGGCTCGTCTTTGTAGCTATCAATTTGATCAAAATTCAAATATTGATAAATATCTCCCTCCATTGGCTTAATACCTTGCATTGCTTTAGTATATTCTTCAATAGTTGGAATGTGCCCAAGTTTGGCACTGATAGCAGCAACTTCAGCTGATGAAAGATACACATCTGCATTATCACCCAGGCGGTTCGGGAAGTTTCTAGTAGATGTTGATACTACTGTAGTATCGGCTGCAACACGTGCTTGGTTGCCCATACATAGTGAACAACCTGGAATTTCAGTATGATCAGTTATTTTTTCAAAAGTTCCGTACACACCTTCTTTCTTTAATTGCTCTTCATCCATTCTAGTTGGCGGGGCAATCCATAATTGTGTAGATAGTTCTGATTTGTCTTTTAATAGTTGAGCCGCCGCTCTAAAGTGGCCAATATTGGTCATGCATGAGCCAATAAACACTTCATCAATATTGGTATTTGCCACGGTAGATAAAAGTTTTACATCGTCCGGATCGTTTGGACAAGCAAGGATTGGCTCTTTAATGTCATCAAGATTTATTTCAATCACTTCGGCATATTCACAATTGTTATCAGCCTCTAGTAATTCCGGAGCATCTAGCCATTTCTGCATGTCTTTTATTCTTTTTGCAAGAGTGTTTTTATCTTCATATCCAGCATTTATCATTGAAGATAATAAAGTTATATTAGATTTTAGAAACTCTGCCACCGGCTCTTTGTTTAATTTAATTGTACAGCCGTTAGCACTACGTTCAGCTGATGCATCTGCTAGTTCAAATGCCTGTTCAACTTTAAGATCTTCAAGCCCTTCAATTTCTAAAATTCGACCAGAGAAAATATTCTTTTTGCCTGATTTTTCAACAGTAAGTAAGCCTTTTTGAATTGCTACATAAGGAATTGCGTTTACCAAATCTCTTAGGGTAATGCCATCTTGCATAGTGCCGGTAAATCTCACTAATACTGATTCTGGCATATCAAGAGGCAATACTCCAATAGATGCGCCAAAAGCAACAAGACCAGAGCCTGCAGGAAAGCTAATTCCAATTGGGAATCTTGTATGTGAGTCTCCACCTGTGCCTACTGTATCAGGCAGTAGCATACGATTAAGCCATGAATGAATTACTCCATCTCCAGGTTTAAGAGCCACACCTCCGCGTGATTGCATAAAATCAGGCAAAGTATGTTGTAGTTCAACATCAACTGGCTTTGGATATGCTGCAGTATGGCAAAAACTTTGCATCACTAAATCGGCAGAAAATCCAAGGCAAGCTAGTTCTTTAAGCTCATCACGGGTCATAGCTCCTGTTGTATCTTGTGATCCAACCGTTGCCATTCTTGGCTCACAATATGTGCCTGGACGTACGCCTTCAACACCACAAGCTTTACCAACAATTTTTTGTGCCAATGTATAACCGGCATCTGAGTCGCTATTGTCTTGTGGGCGCAGGAATATATCTGTTGTTTCTAGGTCTAAATCTGCTCTAGTTTTATCTGTTAACCCACGACCAATAATAAGAGGAATTCTTCCGCCTGCTCGAACTTCATCAGGCATAGTTGTTGGTGCAAGTTCAAAAGTTGAAATAACCTCACCTTTATTATTTACCACTTTGCCTTCATATGGATAGATGATAATTTCATCACCCATTTGCATGTTGGATACATCGCATTCTATTGGTAGGGCGCCAGAATCTTCTGCAGTATTAAAGAAAATAGGGGCAATTTTTCCGCCAAGCACTACACCGCCACCGCGCTTGTTTGGAATGTAGTCAATGTCATTACCCATGTGCCAAAGAACAGAGTTAATTGCAGATTTTCTAGAAGATCCAGTACCTACAACATCACCAACAAAAGCAAGAGGCAGACCTTTAATCTTTAGCTTTTCAATGGTTTCTAAAGGTCCATCCATTTTTTTAACTAACATCGACTGAGCGTGTAGCGGTATATCAGGGCGTGACCATGCCTCAGTTGCCGGTGATAGGTCGTCGGTATTGATTTCGCCTTCAACTCTAAATACAGTTAGCTTAATTTCATCTGCAAGCTTATCTTTAGAGGTAAACCATGATGCATCAGCCCAATTATCAACAACTTGCTTAGCATAGTCATTTGATTTAGATTTATCTAAAACGCTTTGATACGCTTCATATATAAGTAGAGTATTTGCAAGCGCATCTGCTGCAGTCTGTGCAGTTTGGTCAGTATCTAATAAATCAATTAACGGCTCGATATTGTAACCACCAACCATTGTTCCTAGTAAAAATGTGGCATGGTCTTGATTTATTGCAGTGCAGTTTTGATCACCTTTTGCCACGCTTGCTAAAAATGCAGCTTTTACATATGCAGCCTCATCTACTCCAGGTGGAATACGATGGGTTAGTAGGTTAAGATAAAAATCTTCATCCTCTCCTGCAATTAGCTTTTCCACCACTATTTTTGTCTGATCTGCATTTAGTGCAAGAGGCGGTAAGTTTTCTTCAGCGCGTTCTTCTACGTGTTTAAGATAATCCGATTTCATGTAAGCTTTTTAATACAAAAATAAAAGCGTATAATTTTATCATTTTTCTTATATAACCTTTTACTTATAAATATGGAATTAACTCAGTTAACAGCTATATCTCCAATAGATGGTCGCTATTTCGATAAGACTAAAGATCTTAGTACAATTTTTAGTGAATTTGGTTTAATAAAGTATCGAGTTTTAATCGAGGTTCGCTGGTTGCAAGCCATGGCTAATAATGCCGATATTGCAGAAGTGCCTGAGTTTAGTAGTGATGCAATCAATTTGCTTAATAGTATTGTTGATAATTTTTCTCAAGAAGATGCACTAGCAGTAAAGGAAATTGAGAAAACCACAAACCATGATGTAAAAGCGGTTGAGTATTTTTTAAAAGACAAAATTAAAGGTAATAGTGAACTTGAAGTGGTAAGTGAATTTTTCCACTTTGCTTGTACAAGTGAGGATATTAACAATCTTTCACATGCTTTGATGTTAATCGACGGCAGAGAAGTGTTGATCAACAATATGAGTAATATTTTGCAGTTGATTACTAATTTAGCAGATGATAATGCCGAGATTCCTATGCTTTCTAGAACCCATGGCCAAACCGCATCGCCAACAACAGTTGGTAAAGAAATGGCTAATTTTTCTTATCGTCTTAAGCGTCAGTTAGACAACCTTAAGCAGGTACAAATTATGGGTAAATTTAATGGCGCTGTTGGTAATTTTAATGCACACATCTCAGCATATCCAAACTTAGATTGGCAAAACATCTCTAAAGAATTTATTGAATCTTTAGGTGTTAATTATGCAATGTACACCCCGCAAATTGAAACCCATGATTATATTGCTGAGTATTTCCACGCAATGAACCGTTTTAATACAATTTTGATCGATTTCTGTCGTGATGTTTGGGGTTATATTTCTCTAGGATATTTCAAGCAAAAAACTATTGCTGGTGAGGTTGGATCATCAACTATGCCACATAAGGTTAACCCGATTGATTTTGAAAATGGTGAGGGCAACTTAGGTATTGCCGGAGCTATCAATACACACCTTGCAGATAAGCTTGCAATTTCACGCTGGCAGAGAGACTTATCTGATTCCACAGTGCTTAGAAACCTTGGAGTTAGTTGCTCTCATGCATTAGTGGCTTATGCTTCTATTGCTAAAGGCATAGGTAAACTAGAAACTAATGAAACTAGACTCAATGAAGATTTAAACAGTTCTTGGGAAGTTTTAGCAGAGCCTATTCAGACTGTAATGCGCAGATATGGAATTGAAAATCCATATGAAAAACTTAAAGCTCTTACACGTGGCCAATCAATTAACGCAGAAATTTTAGCTGATTTTGTTAAAGATTTAGATATGCCAGAGGAAGCTAAAAAAGCTCTTTCTGAACTTTCACCTTCAAGCTATATAGGTGATGCTGAAAAGTTAGCTAAAGCAATTAAAAAACTGATATAATTTCGCGTCTTACGAATTATCGTAAGTTTTAAATAATAAAAGGAGCAAAAAACCCATGGTTAAGATTAGACTAGCTAGAGGTGGAGCCAAGAAAAAACCTTTTTATTCAATTGTAGCAACTGACTCTAGAAAACGTAGAGATAGTTCATACATTGAGCGTATCGGATATTTTAATCCTGTTGCTCGTGGACAAGAAGTTAGGCTAACCATCGAAGAAGACAGATTAGAGTACTGGACATCAAAAGGTGCGCAGTTAACAGATCGTGTTAAGCAACTTGTAAAAGAATTCAAAGACCCTTCAATTCGTGA
>CAYOFV010000056.1:0-3956 GCA_964403565.1 uncultured Piscirickettsiaceae bacterium
TTAAAATTTCCAATATTTTTTTACCCTGTTAATATTAATTAATGGGGACGGAGCCCGATTTGGTCTCTTACAATATATTCCTATAGTCCTATAACTCCATCAATAACACCATAGTATTTCAAATCATCTAAATTTGGATACCACATATCATCAGCTTCATATTTATACATATGATCGGTAAACGCTTTATCTATACCGCGCTTTTGAAAAAACTTTTCATCGTCTTTTTGTTCACTTATCAGGTCGTATATTGTTGCTTTGTCAGGTCTAAAACTTGGTCTAACTGCACTATATTGATGAAATCCTAGATTAGAATCTTTATGAATAAATCTTTTGTTGCCAGATATAAAAGCTATAGTACAAGCTGAATAACAACCTTTATTGGTATATGTATTTAAGCTGTTTAACATTATAAGTTTTGATAATTTATGGGCTTCATAAAGCAAGCCGCCATCACTATTAAGAATAATAAATTTAATCGAATCATTTTTCTTTAATAATTTTTCAACCTTGTCAGATATACCGTAGTCTAAATCACCATTCAAAACAATAATATTATTATCAATATCCACATCGTAATTTCTATTTTCTGCAAGGTTAAATGCTTGAAAATAAAGATCCTTATACAATTCTTTCTCTTGTAATTCTGAAGCAATATTTCCCAATAACCCGATAATGATTATGAACTTTACAACGCGAGGCCAAAAAGTTTTGCCAGTTTTAATGGTAGAGTTGTTGGCACTACGCCACAACCCAACAATTTGCCATGGATATATGACAATATATATAACTACAATTACTAATAAGGTAAGTCGTGCAAACCATACAGGGTCCTTATTTTCACCGTAAACTGCCAAAACTGTTACACCAATAGTAATAATAATTGACAGTAACCAGTAATTTATCCAATAAGATTTTGCTAATGACTGTTTGCCATACCAATGTTTTGCAAAATAACCTGATTTCTTATTATTAGGTATTTCGGTAGTTTCTATCGGTTCATGCATAAGATGTCAATAATTATTCTTTTTCTTTGCAAATTATCTGCACAGTTGCGTCTCTTGATTCGTCAACTATTTCACTAACTGATTTAGCGCCATTAGTTTTTCTAACGCTGTAGTCTACTTCGTTTAAGTCCATAAATATTTTTGCCATGTTTGACTTAATAGCAAAGTTAACATTTTGTGCCTCTCTATCACCGGTGATTTCAGATGAGGTTTCAAGTCTTGAAACAATAATTCCAATTACATTGCCATTATCATCCAATAATGGCCCTCCTGAATTGCCAGGTTGTACTGGAGATGTAAGTTGTAGTTCTGCAATGTTGTTATCAAAACCTGTAAGAGCTGCTATATTGCCAGATGTAACTTTAAGTTCTGAGCCTAAAGTTGATGCAAAAGGATAGCCTAAAGCTATTGATTGTTCACCAGTTCTTACTGGCTTACGACTACGCAGATATAAATATTTATCGTTAGGTTTACCTGTTTCTAGAATTGACAGATCAGTGTTTGCATCAGTATCAACAAGTTTTACTTTTGACTCATAGTGCTTATTCTTTACTTTTATTTCATCGCACTCTTCGGTAACGTGATTGTTGGTAATAATATGATTTGGAGTTACAAAAAAACCAGATCCATAGCTTGACGGTTTGAAATCTATCTTGTCTTTTTCAGAATCGTCCTTTTTATTTTTTGCAGCCTTGTAAAAAAAAGCTGCAGCTTTTTTGTAGTTTTTTTGAATATTGGCGTCTTCATCGCCATAGTAGTAAACTTGGCCTAAAGCTATTTGTGCATTCTTGTGATCTTTATCATATGCCTTGGTGTACCACTTAATTGCTTCTTTTACATCTTTTTGTATATTGCCAAGACCATAATCATAAAAAGTACCAACCTTATATTGAGACTCTGCATCACCAAAATCTGCAGCTTTTTTATATAGAGCAAAAGCCTTATTTTTATCTTTCTTTACCCCTTTGCCACTTAAATACAATGCACCTAAATTATTATGGGCTTTTGCATTACCTTGTTCAGCAGCTTTTTCAAAGTAATCAATGGCTTTTTTCATATCAACCTCTACAACGCCTTTACCAATTAGATAAAAATTACCCATTTTATTTTGTGCATTTGCATTACCTTGTTCAGCAGCCTTTAGGGCATAATCGTATGACTTTTGATAATCTCTATTTACATATGTACCTTTAAAGTAGTATTTAGCTAAGCGATTCTGTGCATATACATTACCCATATCGGCAGCTTTGGTATACATTTCTATAGCTTTATCTTCATCCTGCTCAAAACCTTCTCCATCTCTATACATATTAGCTAAATCAAAAACTGAATCATCATCACCCATATCTACAGCTTTTTGAAACCACTTAATTGCTTCATCAAAATTTTTATTAGTACCCTCTCCTAGGTAGTAATTTGTTGCAACACTTTTTATTGATTCTAGCTTGCCATTAAGAGCTGCTTGCACATCCCAATAGTGAGCCTTAGCCTTGTCTATCTTAATACCAATACCTAAAGAGTAATTTGCTGAAAGAACAGTTTGTGCGTAAACATTACCCATATCTGCAGCTTTTTTATAGTATTCATTCTCTTCTTCATTTTTTTTAATAGTTGCATACATGCCTATAACAAAACCAATGTTATATATTGCAGTTGAGTTACCTTTATCTGCAGATTTTTTATATAGCTCAATAGCTTTATCGATATCTACGTCATAAGTAAAACCATAGGTGTAATCTAGTGCATCTTCAAAGTCTATATCACGCTCACTTTTAGCAAGTTTTCCAGTGTGTAGATCTAGCTTGTATTGAGCGTCAGCATCACCTTGTTTTGCGGCCTTTTCATAATAATATATTGCTCGTGGGATACTAACTGGAACTCCTTTACCGTATTCATGCATATGCCCTAGTTCAAATTGCGAGTTAGCACTATCTACTTCATCCCCTCTTTCAAAATACTCTAAAGCTTTATCATAATCTTTACTTAATTGTTTATCTCCGCTTAGGTAGATTTTTCCAAGTAGCCATAAAGAGTTGGGCTTTTCTTCATATTTGATGGAGCTCTCAAGATGCTCTACAGCTTTCAAAGTGTTTTGCTCAACACCTCTACCCATATAGTGCATAAATCCAAGTCGATACTGAACACCTGAATCAAAACTATCTAAAGACTTTTGATAATGCTCAAATGTTAGTTTGTAATCACTATCAACATCATCAGGAGCACGATAATAAGTTCTTGCAAGCATTTGGTGCAGTAAAGGTTTAAATGTTTTACCGTCTTTTGCATCTTTATCATTTTTTTCTATTTCTTTTTTGATATTAAAAATAGCGGTTTTAAAATCTCCATCTTCTAAGGCGTCAATAGCCTCTTCTAATCCGGCATTCGCAGATGAAAATATTAGTGTGAATATTATGGAAAATATTAGTTTCATTTTGCTCCTCAATAACAAGATTAATGATAATTAATAAATATGTTTTATAGATACATTTTTTGTTGTATTTTTATTTCTTCCCCCACAAACTTGCAACATTCATGTCTTTTATTGCAATATCGATATATTCATCAACCTCTTTAGACGGAGTTCTAAGCTGTCTTTCAAGAATATTTAGATCTGAGACCGTAGTAAGTGGATATGGTCTTGGTTGTTGCATTAGCTTTCTAGCTCGTTTGATTAAATATATATCACGCATAATTTAGCCTTTATTTGATTTGGTGAAATTAAGCACTAGTACAAAAAACATCAGTACATACAGTGTTACAAACGTGTGGGTTATTGGTTCCTTTAACCAGCCTTCAATCGGATAATATTGATCAGATAATGATGGTAGCCAAATGCTTGCGAATAAAACGATTAATGCTAGTGTAGATTTCATGACAACTCTCTATTAATTAAAAGTTGTTATTATCTAAATTCAGAATGAAGTTGAAATGAAGATTAGATGTTGAATT
>CAYOFV010000057.1:0-3948 GCA_964403565.1 uncultured Piscirickettsiaceae bacterium
CTTGAGCCATTTTTGTTGTTTAATTATCAATTTCAAGCTATCAAAACTCTTATTAAAAACCCTTGTTTAAATGCATTTGTTTTGCCGTTAAAGCTTGAGGAAATTCCACAAACCCCAATGTTTGATACTGTGTTTTCCATGGGTGTTTTATATCATCAAAAAGACCATATGCAACACCTTAGTCAATTAAAAAGCGTTATGGCAAATGATGCTGAACTTGTTTTGGAAACATTAGTTATTGACAAAAAGTTTGGCGAGCAAATCACCCCAGAAGATAGATATGCAAAAATGCGTAATGTATGGTGTCTGCCAAATACAGATACTCTTACCATTTGGCTAAAAAACTCCGGGTTTAGCAAAATAAAACTAGTAGATATTACTAAAACAACACCTGAAGAACAAAGAGCTACACATTGGATTGGTGGCAATACACAATCACTTAAAGATTTTCTTGATCCCAATGATGATAATTTTACAATCGAAGGCTTGCCTGCACCTTTGCGCGCAACTTTTGTTTGTAAGGTTTAAGGGTATAATTTTTGCGATGTTACGTATATTACTAACTACACTATTACTTTTACCAATTAGTGTTTTTGCAAACATTAATATTGTTACAAGTATTAAACCAATTTACTCTATTGTCAACTCTATAACTCATAATGTTGGCAAGGTTGGGCTATTGCTAGACTCGCAACAATCAGCTCATCATTTTCATCTTAAACCTTCGCAAATGTCATTAATAGATAATGCAGACTTAGTTATTGCAATACATCCTAACATGGAAGAAGGTATTAATAAAATTCTAAGAAATATACCGAATGAAAAAGTCTTATACATGGTTAACGAACATGACAATTCAAGTGCAAATTATCATGTTTGGCTAGATATTACTAAAATGCAAAATTTTGCAAAAAAACTTACTGCAAAACTTTCAAACATCTATCCAGATAAAAGATTCATCTTTGAAAAAAATCTAAATAAATTAGACATCAATCTGAGTAAGCTTAAATACAGTGTTAAATCCAAACTAAAAAAATACAACACAAAACCACTAGTTACCTACTCCAATGCATTAGACTATTTTATTGAGTCTAATAATCTCAAGTCTGTAGCAAAAGTTGTTAACAACCATGAACAAAGGCTAAGTGCTAAAAGAATACTTGATGCAAGAAAGGCAATTAAAAACAATAACGTAAAATGTTTAATCTCAACTATTGAAATCGCACCAAAACGCACCAATATTCTTGCAGAAGACTTTGATATCAATAATACAAGTGTTGATATTATTGGGTTTAATATAAATAAAGATTCTGATCTTTATACCAAACTAATGCTTGATATTACGAACAAGGTAGAACATTGTCTTCAGTAAGAAAAGCATTTAACAAGGCGTCAAATGCATATGATGACCATGCATTTTTGCAAAAAGAAATTGCAACTCGCCTTGATAGTAAGCTAGATATCATTACTTCAAATTCTGATGTTGTTTTAGACTTAGGCGCAGGTACTGGACTACTTACTAAAAAACTAATAAACAGATTTCCCAAATCACAAATACTTTGTCTTGATTTTGCACAGAATTCATTAAAAAACAATAATTCAAAAAATAAAATATGTGCCAATGCTAATCACCTACCCTTTGCAGATAACAGTGTAGATATTGTTATCTCTAGTCTGATGATGCAGTGGTGTGATGACCTCAACCAACTATTCTGTGAAATTCACAGAGTACTTAAAAATGATGGATTGTTTTTATTCTCTACCTTTGGTCCAGATACACTCAAAGAGCTTAAAAAAAGCTGGTCAGTAGTTGACGATCAAACTCATGTTAATACCTTTACTGATATGCATGATATTGGCGATCAGTTGCTTACAAATGGTTTTTTATCTCCAGTTATGGAAATGGAAAAAATCACCCTTACCTATCAAACTGTTACCGACCTATTAAGAGATCTAAAAGCTATTGGCGCACAATCAGTTGGCCAAAGATCAAAATCTTTAACAGGTAAGGATAAGTTTCAGTTAATGGTTAAGATGTACGAATCTTATCGCGCTGATGGAAAATTACCAGCCACTTATGAGGTGATTTATGGGCATGCTTGGAATAAAAATCCCACACTAGGTAGTATCCAAATACATAATTAATATAGTTTTTTGTAAATATAGTATATCTTGATATTGGTATCTTTTTATCGTACAATCAACCATAATATAAATAAGCTGATCTTACAAAATGAAAGTCACTGTACTTACAATCAAGCACTATATATTAATATTTATATTGTCTGTATTGATTAGCGGATGTTCTAATACCTCCACATCAACTACTAAATCTAAAGCGTCCGCTGATTCATCTGCTGAGCATTACAACGATAGATTGGCAATGCTTGAACCTCATTACCGTATTTTCAAGCCAGATGGTAATGAACCTTACCCAACAGTTCTATATTTTCATTCAGGGGAAGGTGGTGCCAATGGCTATCATCATGATATAACACAATCTAAGGTCAGTAAAATAGTTAACGAGGGCTATGCTGTTTTGTTTGTTGAAGCTTTTGCTAGTAGAGGTGGTGTTTGTAGTAGATGCTTATATCCTAGCGAGGCAGCAGATGATGTATTGGTTAGTTTTGATTGGGCAACCAAACAGCCTTGGGTAGATAAAAACCGTATCGCCTTATTTGGTAATTCTTTTGGTGGTGGCACGATAATGGATGCTCTATCGTCTCCTGAAGTTAATAAACCTTTAGTGAGTTTAACCAATGCTAAAGCTGTGATCATTAAAGAGCCATTTTGTATGGAAGACCAAGGGGTAAAAGGGTTTTATTTAGTTAGAGTGTTAAACTCTTGGCAAGACAATTTTAGTGTTAAAGTACCAACACTTGTTACTCAAGGAACGAGCGATCAGTATTATTCAACATGCAAGACAATTCTTGATAGGAATATTGCCAGTGGAGCACCAGTAACACTTACTCTATATTCAAGTGATAGTCACACCCTCTCTAGCACGGCAGAGAATGATTCTTGGAATAAGGTGTTTGAATTTCTAAAAATACACCTTTAGTATGTTTAAAAAATAGCGACAAAAGTCGCTATCTATCCATTATGGTTGGTTATTCTACTGTCATTCTAAGTGAAAAAGGCCCATTCACAACACTGAATGTTGGATTGGCACCACCACTTGTTTTAAATATTGACATACCAGTAGTAGTTTCAAATGATGAATTCATTTTAGAAGTACTATCTGAAATAATAAGAGGCGTATTTAAAGTCTGCACACCAACCAAGTATTTTGTAACCCCGTCAGATTCTGCCAAATACTCCGTAGAATCAACTACTAAGTAAGCATTAACTGTCCCGTCTGATGTGCTCTTGCTCATTGTGTACGAATCATTATTACCAAAGTCTTGCAATGAGAATGTTCGCTTTGCTGCTGTTACTGCACTAGTGTCACAAGCCATTCCTGATGATGTTGTTGCACAATGGTCTCCAGTATTTGTTCCATCACTTAGACTAATACTATATTGCCTAGAATCTTTAAGAACAAAATCATTAGAAATACGAATATAGCCATGAGTATAGGTTCCATTTACAGGCCTGTTAATTGTACCAGGTATAGATGTGGTTGTCCCTTTTACCACAGATATACTACTGCCACTTGTACTAGTCATAACAGTCTGACAACTTGTGGTATCAATTTTAGAGGATGTTGTAGGAGCTGTTGGTGCTGATGAACAGAGACCCATTTCATAAATTTTAACCTCATAATAATCAGGCTCAGCAGAACAACTATTGGCATAACCAGCACCAGCGATAATTGTTGAATTGCCACTTTGGGTCGCACAAGCTGCAGAAAAAACAACATTTGAAAAACCAAAAAATGCAACTAATAAAATTAATATATTCTTCTTCATACAATAACTCCGTTATTAAAATGCACCGGCTGTGGCA
>CAYOFV010000058.1:0-3841 GCA_964403565.1 uncultured Piscirickettsiaceae bacterium
AACTTGAAAGAATAGAGCTTAGTATCATCTCACCCCAGTCGCCCTGTTTCTTATTGTCGTAAGTTAGAGCTTCAGTAAGATTTTGTGTAGTTTCTTGAGCTTCTATACTAGTCTTTTTTAAATTTTCAATCTGTGCTGCTAAAGTTGCTCGCTCTTTAACCTGCTCAGAAGTGATTGACTCAATTCTATCTTTAAAATCTTTAAGTTGAGTTTGTAACGGTGTTAACAGTTCAGAATTTTTTGTCTGCAAGTTTGCACGATCTTTTTCCAAAATATCATTTGCAACTTCTTTAAAATCCTTACTCATTTGCTCTTTAGCAAGCTTGATTAAATCTATTTGATTTTCATAAGATTTAATCTTTTCATCAAGACTAACTTCAAGATGAATTTTTTCAGTTTTAAGTTTTTGCAAACTCGGATTTAAATAAAAATAAACCCCCGCTGCTCCGGCAAATATGCCCAATAATATACCAATAATTTCCATTAAATAATCTCCATAATCTCACTTGGATGCTTCACTAAATAATCATAATTCCAATCATCTTCAACTAAACCATAACCGTAAGTAACAGCAACTGATTTTACTTTTGCATTCGCGCCACAAATAACGTCGTTTTTATCATCCCCAACAAATAATACATTAGCCGGAAGGACGCCTAACTGGGCACAAGCAAACTCCAATGGCGCAGGATGAGGTTTGTTAAATTCCAATGTATCTCCACATACAACTACGTCAGGCTTTAAACCTAACTTTTTTAACAGTAAATGCGTTAAATTTTCTGGCTTATTGGTAACAATACCCCAATACATTTTCTTTTTTATTAGTAGATTTAATAACTTATCAATACCATCAAAAGTTTTTGAATGCTTGTTGATATTATCCTGATATATTTCTAAAATTCTTTGATGATGGTTAATAAAATTAGGATTGGATTCGTCAATATCAAAACCAAATTTAACTAAAGCTTTTCCTCCCATGGCTATCAAAGGCTTTATTTGCTCATAAGGTTTTTGATCAAAATTATTTTCTTCAAGCAAAGTATTTAATGCATAAGCCAAATCTGGCGCAGTATCGATTAGCGTACCGTCTAAATCAAACAAAATGGTATTAATATTCACAAGAAAACAATTAAAATCCTAAACTTAATAAATTATAAAGTTTTATCATGCTACTTTTACGATCATTACTATATTTCATAACTTCTAGCATTGTATTAACCGCACTGGTAATAATAGCAATTTTTCTTATACCTGCGCCGTTAAAGGCCAGGTACTTTGTATTGTCAAAATGGTCAATGTTTTGTATGTTTGCATTAAGAGTTTTTTGTAATATAAAACTTGAGGTTATTGGTAAAGAAAATATCCCGAAAGATCCCTGTGTTATTATTTCTAATCATCAATCAACATGGGAAACTTTAGGGTTTCAGCAAGTATTTCCACATCAAACTTGGGTATTAAAAAAAGAACTTTTATACATTCCGGTTTTTGGCTGGGGATTGGCACTATTAAAACCAATTGTAATTGATAGAGGCGAGAAACTAAAAGCCCTTAAAAAAGTAATTTCGCAAGGTGCAGAAAGACTTAAAGAAGGAATTTATGTGGTAATTTTTCCAGAAGGTACAAGACAACCTTACGGCAAACTTGGTGAATATCAAAATGGTGGTGTGGCTATTGCCAAAAAAACCAATTCTCTTCTACTTCCTGTATATCACAATGCTGGAAAGGTTTGGCCTAAAGGTAGCTTTATAAAACACCCTGGAACTATTACTGTAGTTATTGGCAAACCAATTACAACCGAGAAAAAGCAAGCATCAAAACTTACAAAGGAAATTAGAGATTGGACTGAAAAACAAGCAGAAAAATATTAGATATTTTCTTTAGGTAGTAAGCGATCCAATAAAGAATCGTATTTAACTTGGTTTTTATACAGTTCAATTGTATCAACTATTTGATCAATATATAAATCCTCAATATCATCCATTTCACTAACCATATACCTAACTCCAATAGCTTTATCAAAATGAATATCTTTAAATGGATAATTTGAAATTATTTGGGATTTATACAAATTCATTTGTTTATTGCCTTGCTGTATTAAAGTAGTAAGTTTTGTAGTATCCGCAAGAATATCATCAAACTTGTCTTTATATTTAAGATCGATTTGTCTAGATTTTAACTTGTACTTAGATAAATAAGTTTTATTGGTTACATCCCCTGTTAGCGGATAGCTAAACTCTAATTTAGCCTCATATTCATTTTCAACTGATTTTGTATAGCTTGAATAATTACCCTTGTTTTCATCTCTGGTTGTAGTTATTGTAAAGTCTAGATCTGGAAGCTCTGAATTTTCATAGGTTTTTATATAACGAAGGTTTTGTAGTTTTTCAATATTAATACGCTTTATATCCCTGTTGTGGTTGACAATATATCTATTTAAATTATCTACTAATGCAAAATCATAGTCTAAATAAAACAACTCATTTATATTCACACTTGGAACCAAACTATCAATCAAATCTTTCTCTGCGTTTAGTTTTGATTTAAGTGTTAAAAGCTTTCTATTGTTCTTATTTATAGAGCGTTGCAAGACTAACAAACTACTTTTAGATACAGAATCTTTATCTAAGTTATTAAGAATATATTTTGACTTAATAAGTCTTGAATTAATGACATCAGCTTGCTTAATATAGCTTAATAAGTCAAGAAATATCATCATCTTATCTTCAAGAAAATCCTCTTTAATCTCTGCTAAATATAACTCCTCATCTTTATAATACAACACAGATAAATCATAGGTTTTTTGATCAATTACTCCACCAGAATTCTTAAGCAGTGGAATTGTCCAACTAAGTTCAATATCGTCTAAATATTCAGTAGTGTTTTTATCTTGCTGATACCCATTTTTATCATGCATCTCTTCATCTTTAACAGGTAGAGACTTATCAAAAGATAAGTTTAACTCAGAACCGTTAGATAAGAATTTTTTACTTATATCAGTTGAGATTTTTCTAATATCTTGATTGGTGGATTTAGCATAATCGCTACTAGAAGTATAGTTTTCTTTATTTTTATCTTTGTTTACCCTTCCCAATTCTGCAGATATATCCCATTCCCATCCTGCATAATTTTCATAATCACCGTCCATTTCAATCTTTTTAATTTTAAGATTAATATTCTCTTTTTCAAAGAATGCATGATTATTGAGTAGTAACTTTATAAATTCATTGTTGTCTAAAGCTAACAATGAATTACTTAATATTGATAACAAAACAACAACTAGTATTTTCATTTTTACATATAAAAAGAGCCACTTTAAGCGGCCCTATTATAGGTAAATATTAAATATAGTTTTTTATCTTTTGCCAAAAACGTATTTTGGCTTAAAGATATAAATTAACAGTGGAATTATTGTAAGTGCGATAACCATATCAATAATCAACGCTTCAGAGATAAATACACCTAATGCCCACGTATTGGCTAGTTGCGTCATAAGCAAAGGAATAAAACTTGCTAATAACACAAGAATTGATGCAAATACAGCAGCTCCTGTTGTCTCCAGGGTGTTACTAACAGCTTCCACCCACTTTCCACCAGTGACTACCATTTCTTCTTTAAGTCTTGAGATCATGTAAATTCCATAATCCACACCAAGACCCATAGCAATTGAAAGCGATACTAGCGTTGCAAAGTGTAGGTTGCCCGACCAGTTTTCAACACTGGTAAAGTATGCTCCTAGTCCATACTGGCCAAACAGTGTTACCAATAATGTTGAAGTTAAAATAGCCGCAACTAACGGAGAGCCAAAGATAAGTGACGCAATAATGAAAATTGCTAACGCTGT
>CAYOFV010000059.1:0-3039 GCA_964403565.1 uncultured Piscirickettsiaceae bacterium
GGTTGAGATTTCAATAATTTCAGCCTTGTTTGGATGTGCATCTCTACAAGCGATAGAGATACTTCTAAAAGCTTTTTTGCATGCCCCTTCAACAACAAGATCTGGATATTGAGACTTAACTGTTTGCTCTATAGACATTTGTGGTAGAAAGCTTACCCCCATTTGCATATTGATCATTGCAGTAAGTGTTGGCAAACTGGTACATTTAAGATCTGAAATTTTATCTTTGGTTATATTGTGTGCATGCAATACATGCTCTCTTAGGCAGTTACCCTCTGCAAGCAGTAACAGTTCTTTTTCTTTAAAATTTTCGTCTTTTCTATTTTTGTGGTGTACAAGGTGCAGAGGATCTTCGAATAGAATATGGGTATAAACGTTCTCTGGAATAACTGTAGGCATAGCAATTAAAGCCAAATCTAGCTCCATAGTGGAAACCATTTGCAACAAGTTTTGATTTGTACCTTCAATAAGGTGGATGTTTAAATCAGGATACTTGTCTTTAATAGACTTTAAAAATTTAGGTAGTAAAAATGGAGAAATTGTTGGAATTACGCCGATTTTAATACTAGATTCAAAAAATGATTTTTGTGCAGTTTGTACAAGGTCGTTAGTTGTCAATATAACTTCTTGAGCCCGTGCTACTACTTTCTCGCCAATTGGGGTAAATAGTACAGTTTTATTATTACGCTCAACCAACTGAACATCAAGACCTTCTTCAAGTTTGTTAATACCAGCGCTAAGTGTTGATTGGCTAACAAAACAAGCATTTGCAGCTTTTGAAAAATGCAAGTGTTTGTGCAGGGCAATTAAATACTCTAGATTTTTTATAGATGGCAACATATTTTTTAATCGGTTTTATCGATCATTATAACTAATTTAATTCGTTTTACTAAATTGAATTGTCTACATAAAATGTGAATTAAGTCGTTGAGTTGTATTCTATTTATTAGTAGTTCTCCTCCAATTTAATAATTAATAGGCCCAACGACAATTAAATAATAGGAGTGTGAGTAATGCAGTGTAATGTTGGAAAGACCGACAGGTTGATAAGATTAGTGCTTGGTTTGGCACTATTAGGAATAGGGATTATGAGCGGATCATATTGGGGTGCTATAGGCTTAGTGCCAATCGTAACAGCATTACTAAACTGGTGTCCTGCTTATTCAATCTTTGGCATATCTAGTTGTAAAGATTAAAAAGCTAAGGTGTTGCAGTATCTTTATTGTTAGTTTTTAATCTATATTAGATTATTATAATATTATTATCTTGACATATTAGAATTTCATGATATAATGTTAACCATCTAGCCACTCTCCCCCAAGAATTATTCTCTCCTCAAGAGATAAGGTGGCTAGATACCTTAATAATAATTTAAATATAGCAATATGAAAACAACAATTAACACAATAATTTTAGCTTTAACATTGATCACAACAAGTGTTGTGGCAAACTCAAAGCCATATGCTGTGTTTAATCCTTTAGCTATGTTTAATGCTGCAGCGCAAAAAGCAGATAGTGCGTTTTATAACTATGGAAATAGAGGTTATGATTTTGTAGCTGAGTCTATTAATACGCCAGAGCAAAAAGCTCCAAAGCATATTGCAATTTTAAATAAATCTAGTAATAAACTACAGCAGCATTAATAGCAACTGCACTTGGTTGATTAAGCAGATCGCTTCTTACTCTTATTTTTAATTTGTCTGAAGTAGGTTTTGATAGCATTCTAGTAGTAAAGATTTTATTGCCATAAGCAAGTTTAACCCTATAGCCTTTTAGAACTCTATCTACTTTCTTTTTATAACTTACTTTGTAGCACCCAGGAGCGCGTGTCTTACACGGAATAGCAACTTTTTTAATAGTGTAATTCATATAAATAGGTTCAACATTATTAATGTCGGCGGTAATTACATGAGTATTAGCCAAAGTTGTATTGGAGAATAACAAGGCGGTTAAAAATAAAACAACGCCTTTAAGTGGGGTGTTACATATACGTCTAAGCATATTTAAGTCCTTTTTTTAGTCTTTTTTCAAAAACTATATTATATTTTTCTAATATTATGGTATAATAATATTTAGAAAATCATATTCTCTCCCCCGAGATATATTTCGTGATTTTCTTAATAGGTGGTCGTTTTTTTTATTCTCCTCAAGTTTAGTTAGGCGGCCACCTACTTTTACCTATGTAAAAGTCATCACTGAGGAGCCATAATAACCGTTTGCAATAGGATTGCAACACTATCATTAAAGCATAATTTTATGATATGGTAATATTCCTTACTATTTGTAGGGCAATATAAACTAATTATTTAAAAAAATAATTAAGTAATTCTTAATGCTATATTTATATCCACACTTACAAACAAAATATTAATATTTTGTACAATATCAAGCTATAAGGCATAAAATAAAAAACACATTAAGTATTGGGTTTTTATTTTGTATGTTTGATATCGGCTCTTTTGAAATATTATTAATTGCCATAATTGGTTTAATTGTTGTTGGCCCTGAAAGAATGCCTGCAATTGCGCGCAAGCTTGGAAAATTAGCTGGCAGGGCAAAAAAGTTTATTGATAAGAGTAAAGAAGCTATTAATGAAGAAATAGAAGTTGACAAACTTAAGGAAGATTTGTCGCTTCAAAACGAAGCATTAAATATTGGCGATGTTTTATCTGAAACAAAGGAAGCTATTAATAGTGCTGGATCTGAAGTTAGTAAAACAATTAACAATGTTCAGAGCGAAGAATCAGATTCTAGTACTGATAACAAACATAAAACAGAAAAATAATAATATTTACTTTAAAGGAGTAAACCTATGATGCCAGGACCATTTGAACTAATAATCATACTTGTAATAGTGCTTTTACTTTTTGGCGGAAAGCGCTTGAAAAACATTGGTGGAGACCTTGGAGGTGCAATCAAAGGCTTTAAAGCATCAATGAAAAGCGAGGAGAATAACGATGATACTAAGTCTATAACCAATGAGGAAAAGACTAACGAGGACAAAGATTCAAAATAGCTTATTAAGCCAATAAAGAAATT
>CAYOFV010000060.1:0-2583 GCA_964403565.1 uncultured Piscirickettsiaceae bacterium
AAAAGACTAACGAGGACAAAGATTCAAAATAGCTTATTAAGCCAATAAAGAAATTTAGTGCAGAGTTTCAGGTGAGACAAAATCTTGCTTGGATGGCTGTAAAGTTTCTTGAATAAACAACACACCCATACGTACAAATTCTACAATCTCATTTAAATCTTGAGCATTTTGTTCATCTTCAATTAAGTCTGCATCAAGTTTTGAGATTTCACTAAAGTCTTTAATCATCTCTAGTACCTCTTCATCGTGAGTTGAGATTTTTTGCAGGCCTAAACCAGTTAAAAATCCTTGGCACCATTGAACTAGAGTATTTGCTTGTTCGCCAATTCGTGAATTTTCGTCTGCTATAAGTAGATTAAAGCTTAAAGTTGCATCGCCAAGCTGGGTTATAGTTTCATTAAAGATTTTGGCTAAGTCTTCATGTGCTGATTTTTCATTTAGATTGTCAAGATCAATACTTACCAAAACTTCATTTAACCAGTCATCAAGTTTAATATCTGGCTTCACACAGGCAAATCCGCACAAAATTCCATGTGCTGAGGAAATAGTGTCATCGGTATTTAAGTTAAAAAGTACTGATTTGTACTCGTCATAATCTAGAGTATTGTCCATTATGATTTACCAGCAAGGATTTCCATGGCTGCCATACGCACAGCAATACCATTAGTAACCTGTTGTAGAATAACAGATTGTTTGCCATCAGCAACTGATGAGTCAATCTCCACTCCGCGATTGATTGGGCCTGGGTGCATAACTATTGCATCTTTTTTTGCCATAGCAAGGCGCTCTGGTGTTAAGCCGTAATTTTCAAAATAATCTTGTTCGTTTGGAATTTCCGCTTCAAGCATTCTTTCTTTTTGCAGGCGCAACATAATAATTACATCAGCATTTTTTATGCCTGTATTCATATCATCGAAGCATTCAATTGCACTGCAACGCTCAGAGTCATGTTGTAGGGCTTGTGGTGCTATTAGGCGAATATCAGTTGTGCCTAAAGTTCTTAGAGCTTGAATGCCTGAGTGCGCAACTCGAGAGTGAGTTATATCGCCGACTATGGCAACAGATAGATTTTCAAAACTGCCTTTATGCTGACGAATGGTTAGCATATCTAGAAGCGCTTGAGTTGGATGAGCATTAATACCATCTCCAGCATTAAGAATTGCAACACCGTCTAAGTTTTCAGCAACATGGTGCGGCAATCCATTTTGATTGTGACGAATCACAAACATATCAATCTGCATAGCTTTAAGCGTTTGCATAGTATCAAGCAACGCTTCATTTTTCTTTAATGCTGAGTTTGCTAGATCAACGTTAATAACTTTGGCGCTAGTTCTTTTAGCTGCAATTTCAAAAGTGTTACGCGTTCTAGTTGAAGGTTCGAAAAATAAGTTAGCAACACTCATATCATCCAGTGCTTTGGATTTTTTTAGATTGCCGTTATTGTCTAATAAAGAGTCAGCAACATTAAGAATATGGGTAATTTGTTGTTTGGAAAGGCCTTCAAGACCTAAAAGATGGATTAGATTGCCGTTGTTATCGAGCTGGATGTCGTTACTAATCAAAACTCTTTTCATTTAGGTAAGTTTGCAATATAAGTTGTGATGATTGTTTATCAACATCTGCGCGTTTTGCATTCTTATGATAATGGTTATATTTTAGTTGTTTTTTGGCATCAAAGGAAGACAAATACTCATCAATAAACTCAACTTTTATTTTGTAGCGCATCTCTAACTTTCTGCCAAATGCTTTTGCAATAAAAGTCATTTCTTGTTCTTTTCCATCTTTATCAAATGGCAAGCCAACAATAAACAGTGATACATTATGTGCACCTATAACCTTATCAAACTCATTCCAATTAATCGAGCCATCTTTGTGGTTGTTAATAGTATCTAGTCCAGACGCTTGGCCAGTGAGACTATTGGCAATAGCGATACCCGTGCGTTTAGTGCCTACATCAAAACCTAGATAAGTTTCTATCATTTGAGTTTTTGTAGTAGTTGATAGCCAACGTAGCCATCAATTGGCAGGTTGTTTGCTGCTTGATATTTTCTAGTAGCCTCCCTGGTTTTAGGTCCAGAAATACCATCAGGCTCTCCAGCATCAAAACCAAAGCCATTGAGTTTGTCTTGTATGAGTTCAATGTCAGCTCGACTAAGTGATGGTTCTATAATCGGCTTGGTAAAAAGTTTTGCAGTCCCTGCAAGTCGATCTGATAGGTGGCCTACAGATAATGCATAGAGAATTGAGTGATTCCATTTTAAAATTGCACCAAAGTTCTTATAGGCAAAAAACGCTGGCCCGTTATAACCCATTGGTAGTATTACAGACGCTTTAATATCTGAGACTGGTAAAGCTGATCCATCAGCGCTAGTAACGCCTAAATTAGACCACTGACTAACGGTTTTTTTGGTTTTTAGATTGGCCAGCTGATGGTCAAAATCATTAGGGATTTTGACTTCTCTGCCCCATCTATGTCCACGCTTCCAGCCCAAGGCTTGTAGAAAATTAGCAGCTGAGGAAAAAATATCAGCCTTAGAGTTCCATAAATCAATCTTGCCATCGTTATCTGCATCTACTCCATAG
>CAYOFV010000061.1:0-2555 GCA_964403565.1 uncultured Piscirickettsiaceae bacterium
ATATGGACTAAAAATAAAAAAACAAGCACTATTTTGCAAAATCAAATAAAACAATTTATTGACTATTTAGATATTGAGCGTAATTATAGTAAAAATACGCAAAAATCTTACGCGCGAGATTTGGCCAAATTACATATTTTTGCCAAGTCAAAAAGTATAAATTCTTGGGATGAGTTAACAGATGATGATGTTAATTTGTTTGTAATGGGTTTGCGTCATAGTAGTATTTCTTCACGCAGTATTAGGCGCCACCTGTCTGCTGTTCGTGGATTTTTAACCTACCTTTTGAATCATAACTTAATAACTAAAAATTGCGCCGTAGGAATTAAAACCCCAAAGCTAGATGCAACTTTGCCTGATACATTGAATTATGAAAACATTCTGCAACTACTTAAACTTAAATCTAACTCTTGGATTGAATTAAGAGATGTGGCAATTATTGAGGTGATTTATTCGTGCGGATTAAGGGTGTCTGAAGCAGTCGGTTTAAATGTTGATGATTTGGATTTAAATCAAGGTTTTGTGAAAGTTCTCGGCAAGGGCAATAAAATGCGCCACGTTCCATTAGGTGAGTCGGCTAAAAACGTATTAGACAAATACCTTGTAAAACATAATGCTAGAGCTCTATTTGTTAATAAAAATACTAGTAGAATTAGTGTGCGATCGGTACAAAATATTGTAAAAAAACGTGCACAAAGTGTTGGGATTGAAATTAATGTATATCCGCATATGTTACGCCATGCTGCTGCAACACACTTCTTGCAATCAAGCCATGATTTGCGCTCAACGCAAGAATTTTTAGGGCATAAAAGTATTAAGTCAACTCAGGTGTATACTCATCTTGATTTTCTAGAATTATCAAAAGTATATGACAAGTGTCATCCGCGAGCAAAAAAATGAGTTTTAAATCTAGTCTAGTAGCGCAGTATTTAAACACTGGTGGGGTAGTGTCTATACCTACAGATACTATTCAAGGTTTGAGTTGTTTGCCAAACGATAATAATGCCGTTAATAGAATTATTACTCTTAAACAAAGATCTATAAATAAAGGCTTAATTTTGCTTGCGAGTGAGGTTAAATTTTTTGCAGATTTTGTTGATGATGTAAATTTATTAAAACAAATAGAACCTAGTAACACTCCAACTACATATTTAGTTAAAGCAAATAAGAATATAAATCCTGCTTTGATTGGAGGGTTTGATACTGTTGCTATTAGATTAACCACCAATAAATTGATTAAAGATATATGTAATAAAACTGGCAGTGCACTTGTATCTACCAGTGCTAATATTTCTGGCAGAAATACTGCTAATTCAATACTAAAACTTAAGATATTTTTTAAAAATGAATTAGATTTTATTATTAGTCCAGAAAACTATAATAACAAACCATCAAAAATTATTAATTTGGCAACGGGAGAGAGAATTAGGTGATTGAACAAATTAAAGAATATTTACTATCTCTACAAGAGGATATTTGTACTCAATTAGAACAAGTTGATACTAAGGCAAAATTTATTAAAGATAATTGGGAAAAGCCTAATAATACTGGCGGAGGGTTAACTCGGGTATTAAGTGGTGGCGAGGTTTTTGAACAAGCTGGGGTTAACTTTTCACAAGTTACTGGCGATTCACTTCCAGCTTCAGCAACAGCAGTTCGACCGGAGCTTGCCGGTAGAAGTTTTACCGCTCTTGGGGTATCTCTTGTCATTCATCCTAACAATCCATACGTCCCAACCTCACATGCCAATGTAAGGTTTTTTATTGCTGAAAAAGATGGTGAAGATCCAATTTGGTGGTTTGGTGGTGGGTTTGATTTAACCCCGTATTATGGTTTTGAAGAGGATTGTGTTTTTTGGCATAAGATGGCAAAAGATGCTTGTGATCCATTTGGCGATGATGTGTATCCTAAATATAAAAAATGGTGTGATGATTATTTCTACCTAAAGCATAGGGACGAGCAAAGAGGTATTGGTGGATTGTTTTTTGACGATCTTAACGAAGGTGGATTTGATCAGTGTTTTGCGTTTATGCAAAGTGTCGGTAATTGTTATATTAATGCTTATCGTCCAATTGTTGAAAAACGTAAAGATACTCCGTTTACAGACGCAGAAAGACAATTCCAGCTTTATCGTCGTGGCCGTTATGTGGAGTTTAATTTAGTATACGATCGTGGTACTTTATTTGGCTTGCAAACCGGCGGACGTACAGAGTCAATTCTTATGTCCTTACCACCACTTGTGCGTTGGGAATATCAATACAAAGTAGAACAAGGTAGTGCAGAAGCTAAGCTTTACTCTAAATTCTTAAAACCACAGGATTGGGTAAATGCAAATTAATCTAGATGCAAAGCGTTTGTTGTGCCCCATGCCAGTTATCCGCCTTGGAGAGCAGATTGAAAAAGCAGAAGTTGGTGATTTGATTGAAATAACAGCCACAGATCCTGGGGTTTTGCATGACATACCTGCGTGGTGTAAAGTTCATGGTCATAAAGTAGTAAAAACGCAAGAAAAATTATCAGAGATTATTCTTTTAGTTGAGAAAATAGGGTAGAAT
>CAYOFV010000062.1:0-2408 GCA_964403565.1 uncultured Piscirickettsiaceae bacterium
AATAATTCAAGAAAAGTTCTTGCACCACTTTGCTCAATTTCTTCTTTATTAACAACAACCTTAGATGCAATAGATCCAATCACCGGATTTGTGGTTCTATATTCTGAATTTAGGTAAATAGGAATAGGACCTAACACCGCATTGGTTGTGGTTGAAAAAGTAATAGCTGATACAGCTAAGGCTAAAGATATTTTTTTGAAATTCATAATTGCTCCGTTAATATTTAACGAGCGTGAGAAGACCATACATAGTAATGTATCGAATAACCCACTACCCATCGTAGTTGTTAGTGTATTTCAAAACATGTATCGGACTATACCGTTGCGAGGGCAGTATTGGAATCTCACCAATTTCCAGAGGTAATGAAAATTAAATTTTGGATAATTATAATGTGTTTATAATATTAATTTATATAATAATTTTAATATAATATATTAAATATACTCATGATTGAAATATCACATTTAAAATTAGTTCAGGCTTTGTATAAAGAGGGCAATGTGTCTGATGCAGCTGATAGTTTGTTTGTAACTCAGTCTGCTTTGTCGCACCAGATTAAAAAATTAGAAAATTTACTTGATGGTTCTATTTTTGTGCGCCACTCAGACCCTTTTAAGTTAACACCGCAAGGTAAGAAGTTGTTAGAGTTGGCTAATGAAGTACTTCCTCGTATTGAAATTACAGAAAAACAGCTTGTTCAATCTGATGGTGGGCGACTTAATATTGCTATTGAATGTCATAGTTGTTTTGATTGGTTAATTCCAACGTTAGATGTGTTTAGAGAAAAACAACCAAAGGTTGATTTTGATCTTTCTTTAGCGTTTAGTTTTGAGCCAATGGATGCGCTTAAAAACTATGATGTTGATATGGTGGTAACTAGTGATCCGGTTGAAGATAAGCAATTTGAATATTTTCCAATTTTTGACTATCAAATGCTTATGGTCTTATCAAAAGAAAGTGATTTGGTTAATAAACAATATCTAAAACCTAAAGATATTGAAAACCAAACTTTACTTACTTATCCGGTAGAGCAAAATCGTCTTGATGTATTTAATTATTTTTTAAAACCTGAGGGAGTTAACCCTAAAAACATTAGAAAGGTTGAATTACCACTGATGATGATGCAGTTGGTGCTTAATAATCAAGGTGTTGCAACTATGCCTGAGTGGGCGCTAACTGATGAGCAAAAAACTAAAGTTATTTTAAAATCACTAGGTAAAAATGGCGTGTGGAGAACTTTATATTTGGCTGTTAGAAAAACCGATAAAAACTTGCCGTATATCAATGATTTTGCAGCAATTGCCAAAGAAGTGACATTATCAACTTTGTCTAACATTAAGAGTCTATAAATAACCCTACTTCTGATAAAATAATTCGATTTAAATTTTATCAAGTCAAGGAGTAGGAAAAAATGTCTCAGGCATATAATTTTAGCGCCGGCCCAGCAATGTTACCAAGGGCAGTTTTAGAGCAAATTCAAGGTGAGTTATTAGAGTACGGTAATGCCAAAGCATCTGTTATGGAAGTCTCACATCGTGGTGGAGATTTTATGGAGTTAGCGCAAAAATCTGAACAAGATCTGCGTGACTTGATGGGTATTCCTAATAACTATAAAGTTTTATTCTTACAAGGCGGTGCATCGGCTCAATTTTCAATGGTTCCAGCAAACTTATTGCGTGGTAATACTAAGGCAAATTATGCACATACAGGACATTGGTCGAAAAAAGCTATTGCTGAAGGCAAGAGATATTGTGATGTGAATGTTGTAACTGATAGTAGTGATAACAAATATACCGATATTGATGATTTTTCTAACTGGAATATTGATGCTGATGGAGCATATTTACACTACACTCCAAATGAAACAATTGCTGGTTTAGAATTTGATTATATTCCAGAGGTGGATATGCCTCTTGTAGCAGATATGTCTTCTACAATTCTTTCACGTCCAATTGATGTTTCAAAATATGGAGTAATTTATGCTGGTGCACAAAAAAATATTGGCCCTGCAGGATTAACTATAGCAATTGTTAGAGAAGATTTAATTGGTCAGGTTGTCGATAATCAACCAGTATTATTTGATTATGCTACTCAAGCTAACAATGAGTCAATGTATAACACACCTCCTACATTTGCATGGTATGCAGCTGGTAGAGTATTTGAATGGATTAAAGCCCAAGGTGGACTTGAGGCAATGGCTAAGATCAACCAAGCAAAAGCTGGAAAACTTTATGATGCTATCGATGGTTCTGATTTTTATTCAAACCCTGTGGCAACAAAATATCGCTCATGGATGAACGTACCTTTCTTATTGGCGGATGATAATTTAAATGGATTATTCTTAGAAAAAGCGTTTGACGCTGGATTATTAGCACTTAAAGGTCATAGATCTGTTGGTGGTATGCGTG
>CAYOFV010000063.1:0-2234 GCA_964403565.1 uncultured Piscirickettsiaceae bacterium
AGTTGTTATTATCTAAATTCAGAATGAAGTTGAAATGAAGATTAGATGTTGAATTAATAAAGTTTTTTTTAATTAAAAGTTGAAGATGGGTAATTAAAAGTTGAAAACAACCTATTTGTTTTTCAATTTGACCCTATTAATCTGGTGTTATAATAAATCATGGTAAATGAAAAGACACGATAGACTTGAGTCCTACGGTATTTAGAGAAAATGGATATAGATTTTTCTTTTTCTCAAGAGAAGAAGAGAGGGTTCATGTTCATGTTGTATCTGGAGACGGAGAGGCAAAATATTGGCTTATACCAAGAATAGAGTTGGCAAAAAGTTATCGTTACTCCAAAAAACATTTAAAAGAGATTGAATCATTAATAGAGGTGCATTACGATGAGCTCATTAGCGTATGGGAACAACACTTCAATAATTGAAGTAACAAATATTTCAAACCATGGTGTATGGCTTTTTGCGCATGATAAAGAGTTATTTATGTCATATGAAGACTTCCCTTGGTTTAAAGACCAGACTGTAAGTTCAATTACAAATGTTGAAGAGCAAAATACTGGTCATTTTTATTGGCCAGATATTGATGTCGATCTTACTCAAGAAATGATTGACCATCCAGAAAAGTTTCCTTTAAAAGCTAAGAATAACTAATTTTTTATTAAATTTGCTGTTACTACATATCTCAAAGACCCACCTGCAATAGGTGTGTTAAACGGATAACAAGTAACAAGTTTGAGTTCTAATTGGTTGTTGTTGATAGTAATATCAGTCTTATCAGAATCAATAATTTTTATATCACTAACTTGATACTGATAGTTTTGTTTTGAATAGATTGAATCAAGCTCAAACTGATCACCCAACTCTACATTTTCTAAAAAGTCAAAATGCGTATCACGATGTGCAGAGATCAAGGTTGTGCCGTTACTACTAGGGTGATTTGATTCAATATTATGCCCTGGAGCAAAAGCCAAGACATTACCTGTGTCGCCTTCTAGTACAATTAACTCTTGATTATGTTTGGCTGATTTAAGCTGCATGACTGGATATGAATCCATCCAATTCCAAGGTTTGACTTGGTAGCCTGTGTTGTTTGATACAGTCCATGCATTATTAATCAAATATTGAGCCACTTGCGCTTTAATTGGCGTATAAGCACCATAAGCAAACGTGCCAATGCCCAATATTACTAATAATATTGATTTATTCATGCCTACCTCTGTAATTAAGAACAATTACACTAAGTAGAATAAGCACTCCTAGCAACATCCAAAAATATGAATTTGTAGCGGTATTAGCAGCCTTAACTTTATTAGCAACTGCTTTAGTAATAGTTGATTTAGAGTTTGGTTTAGATGGGGTTTTCTCAACTGCAACTAGTGAGGTAAATTTAGATACTAGGTGATGACTTAGGGCAAGATTTGTTATTTCTTCTTGCACTTGGTCTCTATCAATTCGACGATACTGGCTTATATACTTATCCATTAGGCTATCAATTTTTCGTTGAGCCCAAAGTGTTGATATACCTTTAGTGTTATTGCTTTCAGTTATGCCAATCTCTTTATTAAAAATACCATTTGCCATACTTCCTGCAATGCTCAGGTTGTTTGGAATGGCATTTAGTTTAAATACTGCTGTTATGGTTTCACCTTTGTACAGGTCGGTGATCACACCTGTTGCCTGTTCTGCATTAATACCTTGTGGAAAGTTAATAGCAATATTAGTAAGCGCTGGAGATTCAAGCTTGTTAAACAGATCAAGCATCTTGTCTTCAACTTCATCTAAATTGCCAATGAGTGTGTATGCACCTTTGCCATAATCTGCCAACTTGGTCATAAGATATGAGTTAGGAGCTGAACCTATACCAATAGTAAACAATCTATCTTCATCAATATTTAATTTAACGTGTTTTAAAACCTCTTCTTCATTGGCAATTTGCCCATCGGTTAAAAATACAACTTGTCTTAGATAATTATCCGAGTCTTCATCTCTTGAATTAAATGCAAATTTAATTGCACCTAGTGGTTCTGTACCACCGTCAGCTGATAAGTATTTGGTAAAACGCATACCATGCCTTTTATTGATGTCGATTGCAGGCATAGCCTCATCAAATAAAGCTTCAAACCCAGAATCAAAATCAATAATATTAAATCTATCTGTCGGCTTTAGTCGATTAATGGCTTTCTTAAGTGCGCTTTCTGCCTGCATCATCGAAGATCCAAACATAGAGCCGGACG
>CAYOFV010000064.1:0-2145 GCA_964403565.1 uncultured Piscirickettsiaceae bacterium
TATAGATTGCAAAACCATGTGTCTCATCTTGAGCACGTTCAAGGTTAGTTAAGTGGATTGAAACCGTTTCACCTTCTTCAACTTCGATAATCTCAGGTGTGATATGAGAACGAATAACTGTACCATATACATGAACTACGCCATCTTTACGTACAACTTTCTCACGACCAGCTCTAGTCTTATATGGTGAACGCTTATCTGTACGCGAATCCCAACCAGACTTATAACGAACTACTGGCTTCAATTTATCTGCCTTAATTGCAACAGCATAATGCGGCTCACCAAGAGGTAGAGGCATATCTGTTACTAACTGCATCTTATCACCACTAATATCTATTAACTGATGATTCTGTGGATGAAGTGGACCAACAGGATTGAAACGATCAATTGCTAGTTTATTTAATGCAACTAGATACTTACCATCTGGAGAAGCTGAATCACCTTCCATTGTCATTAAGTGGCCAATGTTATAGTGAATATGGATTTGATCTAGTACTTTACCAGTACAGTAGTTCCACTTAGTTACCATTGAGTCTACATAGATAGAGGTATATACAACACATGATTCTGAATCATATTGTGTATGTAGCGGACCTAAACCTACTTGAACTTGAGTTTGTAGGGCATCTTTCATAGCAATAACTGGAATGCCATAATCATCTTTGCTTTCAAACTTCTTGTTATCAATAGCGCTCTTGATCTTATCCCAACTATATACCCAGGCATGGCTATCTAATTTACCAGACACGATAATATGAGTGCCATCAGGGCTAACATCTACACCATGTGGACTCTTAGGCTCAGGAACCAAGAACATTAAATCATTTGCAACAGCTTCATCAATTGAAATTAATGTAGAGCCATTAACTTGACTACCGATCTTACCAGCAGCTACTAATTCAGCAGCTTTTTCCCAGTTAGTAACATGCAAGAAGTCAGTATCTTTTTGCGAACAACCTGCTTCAAATGGAGGTCGACCTCTTTCTACACCGCCAACATAACGCTCTGAACAGAACGAGTTAGTAAAACCCCAGCCCATTGATGCAAACTTACCAGCATCAGACAGATCTTGCGAATATGGAGGCATCTCAAAAGTAAATGATTTAGACTCGTCAATTCTACCTTTATCATTATCAAACTTCCAATATGTAAGACCGCCACGATATTTATCGTTAAATTCTTCAAGTGGTACAAAATCATTACTTATTGGTGCAGCATATTGCGCAGCATCCATTACATACTCAGTATTAGGTGTTACAAATGCACCACCGTGTGCCGACTTAAAGTATGGATTGCCAACGATTTGTTTGGTTTCAAAATCGTGTAAATCAATAACAGCTATACGAGGGTTGGCCTTGTCGTTAATAAACAAGTATCTACCATTGTATTCACCGTCAGTTTCAGAGAATGCCGGATGGTGGGTATCACCATACTGAATCTCCAAGTCATCATTGCCACCTTGTTTTAGTACTGCTTTTGACTCATCGTCAAAACCATAGCCCTGCCAAGGCTCAGGTGTAAATACCGCAACATATTTAAGAATACGCATCGAAGGTATTCCATAAACAATCACATGTCCACTTTGTCCACCTGATGAAAACGCTAGATATTCATCACGTCCACCTGTGGGAGTATAAATTTTAGCCGCTGAAAGGACATCTTTTTCAGTCAAGCCTCGAGCTTTCATCACATCTTGTAGTGATTGCTCAGCAATTGCACTTGTTGCAATACTGGCTCCTAAACCAATACCTAACAATGCAGAACCTAGCTTTTTGTACAACATAACTTCCTCCGTCATTTAGAAAAATCCTATAGTTAAATAGAATGTTAAATGTTTATGAGCAAGTTAACAGTATAAAGCAAAAATAGTTAAATAAGCTCGTAAACTGATGTCATTATATTACTGTTAGTTTTTATTGAAATTGACCTAGATCAATATTTTGACCATAAATTTTTTATGGGTTTAATTTGACTTATTGAGTAAAACACTCAAGATTACTAATCTACAAGTATTTGTAAAGATGGTACTAATTAAATAAGTAAAAAATATTTTTACTATTATCTTTTTTGTATTGTATTAACAATCAAGGTATTAGGCGGTACGTACGCCATAATTAACTATTCTTGCCGCTTAAATACGCCTCA
>CAYOFV010000065.1:0-1980 GCA_964403565.1 uncultured Piscirickettsiaceae bacterium
TTACCCATCAAGTTTCACTCGTAATATAAAAGCAGGTCTTACCTATCATTTTTAACATGGTATGATTAGCACTATGACAGATAAAATCAATAAAACTAGAACAGTGTTTGCCGTTTTTATTATGGTGCTACTTATGATTGCAACTCGTGGTCATGCTAATTGGCTTTCGTCAATTGTTCATTTGCCTGATTTCACCATTCCGGCATTATTTATTGCTGGTATTTACCTGCGTAAATTTTGGGTAGTGTTTGTGATTATTCTAAGTGCTATTGCAATTGATAATTATGCGATCGTTTATAAAGGCATTAGCGCAAATTGCATAACTCCTGCATATAGTGCTTTACCATTCACTTATTACGGAATTTTCTGGGTAGGTAAATATATTAGCAGTCTTGAAATAAACACAAGTTTTATTAAAAATGCATTTATTGTTGTTTTAGCTACTGGGGCTCAATGGCTTGTTGCAACTTCTAGCTATTATTTCTTTACCGCAACATATGCAAAAACTGGATGGAGTAATTTCCCTGCATACATCTCCCAATGGTCAGTTGTAGAAATACCTGCTGTTTTATATTGGATGGCGGCTGTATCAATAGTATTTACCCTTAACCATCGTTATTCATTTATTCCATACTTTTCAGCACAAAAAAACTAAATTTTTATCATGCCTGATGATAAATACAAACAGCGCATGCAGCGTAAGAAAGATTATATTGACTCACGCATAGAACAAGCTGATATTGACAAAGGGGTTGTTGTATTGCTTACAGGTAATGGCAAAGGGAAATCTTCTTCTGCGCTTGGTATGATCTGTCGTGCACTTGGGTACGATATGAAAATCGGAATTGCTAAATTTTTAAAAGGTGTTCAAGACACTGGCGAGGATATATTTCTTAACAATCAAGCCAATGTAGAAACTGCTTTTATGCAAACTGGATTTACTTGGGATACGCAAGATAGAGAATTTGACACACAAAAGGCTAAAGAGACTTGGGGTAAGGCTAAGGGCTTTTTAACAGATGAATCAATAGATTTAGTTGTACTTGATGAACTAACCTATATGATTAATTACAAATATATAAATGAACAAGATATTCTTGATGCTATTAACAGTCGGCCAGATAATCAACACGTAGTTATTACCGGAAGATCTGCTGCAGAAAGTTTAATTGATATTGCTGATACTGTAAGCGAAGTAAAGGATATAAAGCACGCTTTTAGGGAAAATATTAAAGCGCAAAAAGGAATTGATCTTTAGTATAAATAAAAAAAGCCCAAGGGTATAAAACCTTGGGCTTTTATAATTATTAAATACTAAAATTTATTCTACTCCGTACATCTGATCATTAACAATCATTCTCCATATTTTAGTATTTTTACCTCCAACAGAAACATACTTACTAAGTAGTATTGCATTTGGAGCGTACGCGTACTGATAATTACCTTTAGTATTACAAGTAACATAAGTATCATCACGGAAATAAATATTTCTACCAACTTCACAGCCTTGAAAAGCAGATTCCTCTCTACCATCCTCATGCTCAAAACTATCTATCATCTTAACACTCTCAATAGTCCATCCTATACTCTTCTCCCAAGCAGTTTCAAATGTTGCAGAAGAAGTTAAAGAAAATACAGCAAGCAAAATTCCTAATATAAATTTATTCATTATTTTTCCTTATTGGTTACAAAGATTAATATAGAAAAAATTATAACACTCTTAACACCAATTAATAAAGAAAGAGTTGGTTAAATATCAAGTATTCTCTGATAAGTATTGTAATGCCTGATATAAATATTCTACTGGGATAATTTTTAACCCTTTAAGTGCTTTTTTAGGCAAATTAGCCTTTGGTATGATCGCAACTTTAAACCCATGTTTTTGTGCTTCTGTTAGGCGCTCAATTGCATTGTAAACTGGGCGCACCTCACCAGTTAAACCTACTTCGCCAAAAGCAATCCAATTATTTGGAATAACTT
>CAYOFV010000066.1:0-1974 GCA_964403565.1 uncultured Piscirickettsiaceae bacterium
GCGGTTACCAATAATATTGTTAATGCTATTGGTCTTGGTATTGCCACAACATTTGTACTAATCGCCTCAAATGTAACCATTTCACTGTTTAGAAATCAAATTTCTAAAGAAGTACGTATTCCAATCTTTGTGCTGCTGATTGCCTCGTTTGTAACCATTGTTGAGTTATTGATGCAGTCATTTTTCTATGATCTGTATTTAATATTAGGAATATTTGTACCGCTTATTGTGACTAACTGTGCAATTTTAGGCAGAGCTGAAGCTTATGCCAGTAAAAATACTTGGGGTAAATCTTTACTTGATGGGTTAATGATGGGTATTGGTTTTTCTCTGGTTCTTATCGTGCTTGGAGCTATGCGCGAACTTATTGGTTCAGGTACACTATTTGATCAATCATCTTTGCTTTTAGGGTCTTTGGGAGATACTCTAAGTGTAAGTGTATTTGAAAATTATAACGGGACATTGTTAGCAATCCTACCTCCTGGAGCCTTTATTGGCCTTGGACTTATTGTGGCAATGAAAAATTATATTGATTTAAAAAAATCATAATTGAGGAGAGAGAAAATGAAAAAACTATTAGTTTTATTCTTATCTGTATTTGCGCTTATAGCAAATGCTGAAGGTGAAAAAACCAAAGAGGTATTTATTTCACCAGGTGTTGTTTCTATTGATGTAAACCATAAAGGCAAAGTTGTAAAACTTATGCGCAACCAAGATAGAGATAATGAAATTTCAGATTTTTATCTAAAAACTACTCGTGGAAAAATCCAGCCAATGCACCCTTTTGCACCACATGCAGTTGAAACTATTGGTGAGCTGGATATGATTGAATACGTAAAACAAAAATCAGCTGGCGATGATTCTTTGATGATTATTGATACTCGTACACCCAATTGGGTAGCGATTTCTGGCGGCATCCCTACTGCAATAAATATTCCATATACCAAATTTAAAAATAAAGAAAAAGCTTTAGCAATTATGGAAGATCAGCTTGGAGTGCAAGTTGACGATACATTTGACTTTACCTACGCTAAAACTTTAGTTATGTATTGCAATGGTATTTGGTGCGGTCAAACTCCAGCAGCTGGAAAAGCACTGCTTAGCTATGGATACCCTGCAGCCAAAATCAAGTATTTCCGTGGTGGTATGCAAAACTGGAAAGCACTTGGTTTAACTAGTGTTAATTTGTAAAATTTGAATACAGTTCAAGATTATTTAAATAGTGGCGCAGAGGATATTGCGCCACTTTTGTCTCTAGCGCTTGGCAAAGACCAAGCTCAACTCATTGCCTACAATGACTATCGTTTATCAGATGAAGAAAAAATAAAACTTGATGAACTAATCTATAAAAGACAGCAAGGCGTGCCTTATGCCTATTTAAGTGGTACAAAAGGCTTTTATCATCTTGACTTTAAAGTAACTACCGATACTTTAATTCCTAGACCAGAAACAGAACTTTTGATTGATATTGCATTGGATATATTCCCTGACAAGGAAGAACCTTGTCACCTGTTAGATTTAGGTACTGGCAGTGGAATTATTGCTATAACTCTAGCTGATAAAAATCCAAACTGGGAAATAACAGCTACTGATTTTTCACAAAAAGCTATTGATACGGCCAAACAAAATACAACCACCCAAATAAATTTCATACAAGGTAGTTGGTTTGAGCCACTTAAAGGTAAAAAATTTGATCTAATTGTATCTAATCCTCCGTATATTGAAGAGGACGATCCATATCTAAAAGATTTAAAGTTTGAGCCAATAAGCGCTCTTACATCTGGAAAAGACGGTCTTGATGATATTCGTGTAATTATTAATCAAGCACCAAACCACCTTGATAAAAACGGTTTTATTCTACTTGAGCATGGTTATAACCAGCAAGATGCAATTGTTAGCTTATTAGAAGAAAATTTTACTAATATTAAAAAATTCAAAGACTATAATGCTAAAGACCGTGCCATTCTGGCACAG
>CAYOFV010000067.1:0-1963 GCA_964403565.1 uncultured Piscirickettsiaceae bacterium
ATGGTGCCGGGGCCGGACTCAAACTATCGCTTATAATTACCGGTATTACAATGTTTTTATAAAGTATATGAGTATTTCTACTCACATTTCTACTCACTTTCAGCTAGAATATTAATAATTTAATACCAACTAAGAGATTTTTTCATACTGTTTAGATTAATTTTAAATCCAATAGTGTGCAAAACAAAATCACTCGTTATTAGAATACCATATAAAAATGTTAATTAATACCACTAAGTTTGGACAAGTATTTAAATCAAAGTGTCAGCTATTTTATTAAATTTATGGCAAAAGTAGGCAGACCAACTAAATATAAACCAGAGATGTGCGACATTGTCGTAGAGCTTATGATGGAAGGTGCATCTAAAACTGAAGTTATGGCCGAGCTTGGTATTTGGCGAGAAACTTTTTACAGGTGGGTTAACGAAAAACCTGAATTTTCAGACGCCGTAAAAAAAGGACAACAGCTCTCTGCCGCATGGTGGGAAAGAAATGGCAGAATTAACCTGGAGAATAAGCAGTTCAATTACACTGGCTGGTACATGAATATGAAAAATCGTTTTGACTGGTCAGATCGCAACGATATTCGTCAAACTGGTAATGTGAGTCTTAATGTAGTAACTGGTATTGATCGAGCGCCAAATGATTGAAGTAAGCGTTTACTAAAACTGTTTCCACAAGTCAGTTACTTTTACAACATCTTTGTGAGGTGTAGACATTTCCTTACAAGACAATATAAATTGATCAATATCTATCTCAAGGTAAGCGTGTGTTATATAAGAACACAAACCAAGAAAGTCTTTAGATTGTATTGTTTTTTTCTGTTCCTCGCCATCAATTTCCGGATACATTATTGCTAGGTACCAGTATTTGTTATTCTTGATAGGGTGTTGTAGATACACATCGATGTAACCATCATCTAGGACCCATTGACAGTAGAATGAGCCTAAGAGTTTACTATTGTTTGTTTGCGTACTTTTGCTTTCAACTTCTTTCCAGTCTGTTAGGTTTTTGTTTTTGTTTAGAAAATCATTCCAATCGGCATATTTATCTTGCTCTTTTTTAATTGTAAGTTGATCTTGTTGCGATGATAATTTAGCTTTTAAGCTATCTACCCTTGTTTGAATGTCTGTTAATTGAGTGTTTGTATTATCTACTTCTTTTACTAATAAAGAGGTCTTGTGATAAAGGCGAACAAGATCAGAAAATCCACCCTTGTCTAGCTCCATGAGTAGGTCGTAACTATCCTTGGCCATTAAAAAATCAAGGACTTCATTTGTTGTGTTAAAGAGTTTATTAGCCCTCCCTTTAAATACTGAGTTTAATTTAAATTCATAAGGCGCTACTCTTGAAATGTAAAAAGTAAAATCAGACCATTGAATTTTAATTTTGTTTTTTTGCTTTATATCTTTCATAAAGTAGACCATTTCTTATCCTCCTTGTATTCATATGACATCTTATCCCACACTTCTTCAATTGCATAAGCCATTGCCTTGGTTTGTGGTGTTGCATCCTTGAGTGTTTCTTCAAGTTTCTCAGCACGAGTTAGAGTCTTTTGGTTTTTCTTTTTATCGGAGGGCGTCAAGCCTCGTGGTATCACCACTCCCGAAGTTCCCAGAAACGTCTCGCCTGGTCTTGGTTCTTCTTCTATTACTTTCGCCATATCACACCCCCAGTCTGCTTGAAACAGGACTAACCCTTGAACTTACATATTCAGCTAAGTTGCCTTCAAATCTAGTGTAATCGTTAAGTGGCGATTTAAAGACAAGTGAGTTGTCTCTTTCACATTTGATAACGTCAGTTATAAAATCACATTCAACTTGATATTGCTTGTTGTTGATTGTGTAGGTTTTTTGAACGACAGCAAGGTCATTCAGTCTTTTGATTTGTTGCAGTGAATGCATACACTTCTCCTTTTTGAGTGCTTTTAGGAAAACCCTAGGGCGCACAATATGGATCAACC
>CAYOFV010000068.1:0-1545 GCA_964403565.1 uncultured Piscirickettsiaceae bacterium
GCTGTACCAAAGCATTTGTGTAATGCGCCAACAAAATTCGATAAAGACAAAGGCTTGGGTGATGGCTATCGTTATGCACATGATGAAGAAGATGGAATTAGCTATGGGCAAGAATATTTTCCAGATAGTATTGGTGAGAAAATTTATTATCAGCCAACTGATCGTGGTTTAGAGATTAAAATTAGAGAGAAATTAGATAGGATACGAGGTAAAAAATGAGCGTTATACCAACAGTTTTAGCTATCGGTGCAGGTGCTACTATTGGCGCCTCTATGCGTTATTATCTAACCGAGCTAATGAATCATTTATTTGGCAGAGGCTTTCCTTATGGTACTTTAAGTGCAAATATTTTAGGGTCGTTTTTAGCTGGGGTTTTGGTGGTGATTATTTTAGAAAAAGCCTCTCTGCATGAAGCCTACAGATTATTATTGCTTATTGGCTTCACCGGATCGTTAACTACTATGTCTACTCTTTCTTGGGAGTCGGTAGAGATGATTAGTCTTGGACATTATTCCCAAGCTGGAATTAATATACTATTAAATGTTATTTTGTCGCTATTTGCAGCAGGAATCGGAGTGGTATTGACTAGGGCAATTGTTGCTCAATAGTATCAAATAGTTCGCCAGCTATATTAAGATTAAATTGCTCATCTAGTTCACGAATGCAAGTTGGGCTAGTAACATTTATTTCAGTTATATAGTCGCCAATTACATCCATGCCTACAAACATTAATCCCATTTTTTTTAGTGTTGGGCCAACTTTTTCACATAAGTATAAATCACGCTCACTAAGAGGTTGGCCAATGCCAGTAGCTCCAGCTGCTAAATTACCTTTAAAACTACCTTTTGCCGGCATACGCGCAAGAGAATATTTAATTGGCTTGCCATCAATAAGCAGGATGCGCTTATCGCCTTTGGAGATGTCAGGCAAAAATTCTTGAGTAATAATTGGATTTTGACTATTGTTAGTTAGGTAGTTGACTTTGTTGTTTATGTCGTCACTATCCTTATCAAGCTTAAAAATATCTTTACCACCCATGCCATCAAGTGGCTTAATAATAGCAACACCTAGATCATTAATAAATTTATTTATTTGCTGAAAATTAGAACTAACCAAGGTTTTTGGAATTAGGTCAGAAAAATTAAGGGTAAAAAGTTTTTCATTGGCATCTCTTAAAGACGCGGGTTTATTTACAACAAGTACACCCTGCTTTTCGACCTGCTCAAGCAAATACGTGCTATAGATGTAATTCATATTAAAAGGCGGGTCTTTACGCATAAGAATTACGTCAAATGTAGATAAGTTCAACTCCTCGCTGGTTTGCTTGTTGTAATAGTTATCGTTATTGTCAGTTACTTGGGTTTTGCATGCACTGGTAAATACTTGATCTTTTTTAGCGTACAAATCGTTAGTGTCAAATGTATAAATTTCATAACCACGATCTTGGGCTTCTAACATCATGGCAAATGATGAGTCTTTGTATGGTTTGATATTAGCAATATCATCCATTAGTACACCGAGTTTTAGTGCTTTGTTGTTCATGTT